>JBBDQS010000154.1:0-25873 GCA_040905805.1 Egibacteraceae bacterium
ACCCCGCACCAGAAATTGCCGCTCAAGCCCTCAACCGACCTGCGGAACGTGAGACACACTGGCGCAGCACGGGCCATTTCAGCGACGGAGGTTGACCGGGGCGTCACGCGGTCGCGTAGATGCGGATCTCCGGGTCGGCCTTCAGCAGCGGCGACAGACCGCCCACGACGTCCTTGGTGAACAGTTCGTTGGACAGGTACGCCTGTGCGTCGTCGGTGGACGCGAAACCGTGGAGGACTTGGACGTCCTCATCTCGGATGAGCAGCTCTTTGCTGGTCGCACCGGCGATGGTGTCCAGGAACGGCTGCTTGTACTGCTCGTAGACTCTCGCCGCAGCTTGGCGATCGGGGTCATCGACCTTCAACGTGATTTCGAGATAGGCCATAGCGTGCCTCACTTCCGTGTCGCAGTCTGTCCGGCGGACGGCCGGGTTCCCGGTCACGTTATTGCGGTCCCGCCTGCTCCGGTAGGCTCGGCCCGCGAATGAGGATATAACTGCTCGCTATTGCTGGCCGTCATCATCGACGCTCGATGCCGCCTGAGCCACCAGGCTGGTCAGAGCATCGATGTCCGGCTCGAGCGCCGAGCCTTGGTACCAGACTGCCTCGTAGAAGATCTCGATCTCGACGCCGCCGTCGTGCAGCGGCCGGTGTGGAGCGTCGGGCGAACTGAGCTTGGACTGCGGCAGGATGGCCGCTCCCAACCCGAGGTTCGCCCACTGCTCCAACACTCGGTAGCTCGACGCTTCACCGGGATAGGTGTTCATCGGCAGATCGTGGGCGTCGAAGAGCTGAGTGGTGAACGTGGTCAGCCCGCACGAGTCCGGCACGAGGATAAAGGGGTCATCGACGGTGTCGGCGAGTTCGACGGGCTCAGGTCCTGCGGGTGTGGCCTCCACGACGACCACGGCCTCGGAGTCGATGATTCGGTGCTGGAAGTGCGGCAACGGCTCGACGGAGGGGATCAGGATCACGTCGAGTTCCCCGGCGAGCAAGCCCTCCCGCAACTCCTTCATGTTGGCCTCGCGAAGCACCAGGTCCCGCGGCTCCGGAAGCTCATACGCGGCAGCAAACGCCCTCGCCACCAACTGCGGGCTTATGAGCGGCGAGACCCCCATGTGGAGGCTGTGCTTGCGCGGCTCGGCTAGCCGCCGAGCCTCCGCGGTGATGGCGTCCAGCTGAGAGAGCGCGCGATCGATCAGAGGCAGCATTCGCGCGCCGAAGGCCGTGCGGGTGACCCCACGGGTAGAGCGGTCGAACAACCGGTCGCCGAGGCGTTCCTCCAGCTTCGCGACCCCGTTGGACAGGGCAGGCTGTGTGACGCCGTAGGCCCGCGCTGCGGCGCTGAATGACTCGCTCTCTGCGACCGCCCGCGCGTACCGCAGCCCTTCCAAGCTGAGACGTTCAGTCATAGCGTGATCATATCGCCAGTTCGCACGCCCGAAGCGTAACGGCTCTCGGTGTCGGCTCGTGATGCAGGCGCGATGCGATCGCGCTCCGCCACCGGATACCCCTGCGACGTAGCGGCCGGCGGCGGTCAGCATCTGCTGCACCAGCTGGCGCCGGTGGGCTGAGTGTCAGGACGACCGACCTGCTCATCCGCGACGTGCCTGACGAGGTCCTCGCCGCGATCGACGCCCGGGCAAAGCGTCTGGGGATCTCCAGAACCGAGTACCGTCCCCCGCTATCCGCGATGCCGGTGGAGTATCAGACCCCCGGCATCGAGGACCGCGCAGCCGCAGTCCAGGTCTTGTTGGCCGACGACGCCACCACCGTGCGGTGTCCGTCCCCGATCTCATCGTTGCTGCGACGGCCGAGCTGGCGGGATTGACGGTCCTGCACCTCGACAAGGACTTCGACCTCATCGCCGCCGTCACCAGCCAACCCACTCATAGCCGAGGGGTGTACGCCCTGTGCCGGCTCGCGTAGCCTGTGCGCATGCCAGAAGGACGGTTGCTCCCAGGGAGACCTTCTACGTCAAGGCGTGCCGGGCAGCGGATCCTGGCCGACGTGGGGCTCAACGCGCACGGGACTCAAGGAACGGCAAGCGCGCGGACGCTGCTCGCACCACAACACCCGAGCCGCCGCCTGGCGATCGCGTAGCCCGAAGCCAACCGCGGGACGCAAGGAACCATCATGGGCGCGGCGGGCAAGCAACCAGCGGCAACGGCGAACGAACTCGCAACGGTGCGGCTGTTCCGCGGGCTCAGCACGGAGCAGCGACAGCGGGTAGTCATCGATGCCGAAGCCGTCGACGTCGCGCCCGGCAAGACCATCGTCGAGGAGGGAGCCCCGGACACCGATCTGTACGTGCTGCTGTCGGGGACCGCCAGCGTGAGCGTGCGACTCGAGGGCGGCACCCGCCTGGACGTCGGCACGTTGCGCGCTGGCGACAGCTTCGGCGAACTCGCCGCGTTGCTGCGCGATCGGCGCAGCGCGAGCGTCATCGCCTCTGAGCCCTGCCGGCTCCTACGGGTCGGTGAGAATCAGCTCATCTCGCTCATCGAGGAGGACGGGAAGGTCGGGCTCGCGTTGTGTCGCGGCCTAGCCCGCGAATTGAGCTCGATGCGGGGTGAGCAGAACGAGCAGCGGTCCGAGGCCACCGCAAAGCGGTCGGTGGCCACCGCCCAGGATGCGGCGGGGATGCGCGCCTACCTCGCCCGCTACTACCTGACGACTGCTCGCAACCTGCTGCGGCGCCAACGGCTGCTGACCGGGTCCCAGCAGCCGGTCTACAGCGCCGAGCTGACCCTCTCAGGGGACGAGGCACAAGGATGGGACGAGCTCTTCGACTCCCCGGCTGACGGTCCCGGCATCCCCTACACCTACTACGTCACCGCGTGGACCGCGCTGCTGATGGAGCTCGCCGAGGACCTCGGGATCAACTTCCGCAATCTGTCCCATCGCCGCACCCGGTTGACCATGCCGTCCCCCGGTGGGCTGCAGGTCGGCGAGACCTACCGGGTGGAGGTCCAGACGACCGAGCTCGTGCCGCTGACCGACGGCCGGGTCGAGGTGGTCGTGGTGACCCGGGTGACCACGGCCGAGGCCACCCACCCGGTCACGAGTACTGACACCTTCGAGGTCGCGAACGTCGATCGGACCACCGTCAGCAGGTTGAAGCCCCGTCGACCCGCCGGCGGCGAGCCACCTGCGGCTGTGTCGAGCTCCAACGGGCCGAGACTCGCTGATCACGGTCCGCAGCTGCGCGAGCGTGGGCTCGTGCTGACCGACGACCTCGGGGTCAGGTACGGACGTCTGTCCGGCAACCTGGGTCCGGCGCACACCAGTCGAGCTGGAGCCCGGCTCATGGGCCACGACCAGCCGTTCCTTCAGCACCTGTGCGTGCTGAACCTCGTGCTGCGCCACGTCACGGAGCTGGATGGACAGGCGCCGACCCAGCTGGAGACGAGCTTTCTCGCACCCGTCCACGCGGGCACGACCGTCACGCTGCGTGCTGGTGCGAGCCACTTCGAACTGCTCGATGAACACGGCGAACTGCTCGTGACCGGGACCTACGTCGGGGCCGGTCCAGATGCATCGCGTTCTGCAGACGAGACCGCTGCGACCGAAGGATCCGAGGGGGTTCGGCCACCCGCCAGCGAGGAGGTCACCGCTGCTGGAGATGGGAAGGCGGCCGCACGGCTCGTCGGGCACGAGCCGATCGAGGTCGATGCTTCCTCGATGCAGCAACTCCTGGCCGGGGAGAAGCGCGGGGTACGTGATCATGTCCGCACACTGCTGGCGTCGCCCGGCTTCGAGCGCGACCCGGACCTACCCCGAGACGAGTATCGCGAACGGGTCCTCGGCTGGTGTCGCGCCCTCGCCGAGGAAGGACTCGGGTTGCTCGCCTTCCCCCGGGACGTCGGTGGTCAGGATGACCCCGCGGCCGCGATCGCCGTCATCGAGACGCTGGCCGAGCACGACCTCAGCCTGGTCACCAAGTACGGCGTGCAGTTCGGGCTGTTTGGTGGGGCCATCCTCCACCTCGGCACGTCGAGGCATCACGAGCGCTACCTGCGGTCGGCCGGCGAGCTGCGGTTGCCTGGGTGCTTCGCCCTGACGGAGCTCGGCCACGGCTCCGATGCCCGCAGCATCCGCACCACAGCCGTCTACGAGCCCGCCACTCAGCGGTTCACGATCACGACCCCTGACGACGACGCACGCAAGGAGTACATCGGCAACGCCGCAGCACACGGACGGCTCGCCGTGGTGTTCGCGCAGTTGGAGGTCGAGGGGGCGGATCGCGGGGTCCATGCGTTCCTGGTTCCGATCCGCGACGAGTCCGGCGATCCGATGCCGGGGGTGCGGATCGGGGACTGTGGCGCCAAGGCCGGCCTCAACGGGGTCGACAACGGCCGGTTGTGGTTCGACCGGGTCCAGGTGCCCTGGGACGCGCTGCTCGACCGCTACGGCCAGGTGAGCATCGACGGCGTCTACAAGAGCCCGCTCGCCTCCCCGACGAAGCGGTTCTTCACGATGTTCTCGACCCTCGTCCAGGGCCGCATCGCCGTCGGCCTGGTCGGTGTGAGCGCAGCACGATCCGCGCTGACCATCGCCACCCGGTATGCCGAGCGACGCCGCCAGTTCGCGCCCCCCTCGGGACCCGAGACTCCCCTGCTCGATTACCGCACGCACCAGCGGCGCCTCATCATCCCGCTGGCCACGACCTATGCGCTGCACTTCGCCCTGCGTGACCTCGCCGACGACTACGTTTCCCTCCTGCGATCGCGTGACGCCGATCCTCGTGAGCGGATGCAACTGGAGTCGCGTGCGGCCGGGCTCAAGGCGATGGCGACCACCCACGCCACCGCCACCATCCAGGAGTGCCGTGAGGCCTGCGGCGGCGCGGGATACATGTGGGAGAACCGGTTCGGCGCCCTCAAGGCCGACAGCGACATCCTCACCACCTTCGAGGGTGACAACACGGTGTTGATGCAGTTGCTCACCAAGACCCTGTTGACCGACTTCAAGCAGCAGTTCGAGGACATGGATCTCGCGGCGATGGGCCGCTTCCTGGTCGGTAGGGTCATGTCAGCGATCATCCCCACGCCCGCGAGTCGCCGCACCGACGAGGCGCACCTGCGTGACCGTTCCTTTCACCTCGAGGTCTTCCGGGCACGCGAGCAGGTGCAACTGACCAACCTCGCCCGCCGGCTGAAGCGCGCCCTCGACGACGGGTCGGACCCGCACTCCGCCTTCATCCGGGATCAGACGCGGGTCGTCGAGGTGGCCAGATCCCACGTCGAACGGATCGTGCTGGAACGGTTCACCACGGCGATCGAGGGCTGCAGCGACCAGGGCCTCGTGATCCCGCTGTCCCGCATCTGTGACCTGTACGCGCTGTCTCACTTGGAACGGCACCGCGCCTGGTACCTCGAACAGGGCCTGTTCGCGGCGAACAAGTCACGCGCGATCATCAGACAGGTGGACCGTCTGTGCTCCGAGCTGCGGCCCCACGCGGTCGACCTCGTCGATGCGTTCGGAATCCCGAATGCACTGCTCGCCGCCCCGATCGGACAACCGAGCCAGTGAGAGATGGTCGCGTGCGCGGGTGACGTGGACGACCAGCCGGCGGTTGGGTTCGACCAGGGTCATACCTGCCGAACGCGGCGATCTCGTCGGCGACGGACTCCTACACTGCACCATCCACAAGCGTGAGGAGATCGACACAGCGATGATGAGCGCCGGGGACTGGGACGCCCGCTACCGTGACGCGGAGCTGCTCTGGACGGCCGAGCCCAACCGCTTCGTCGCTGCCGAGCTCGACGGTATCGCCCCGGGCCGTGCGCTCGACGTCGCGGCGGGCGAGGGGCGCAACGCCGTCTGGTTGGCCGAGCGCGGATGGACGGTCACCGCGGTGGACTTCTCCCCCGTCGCACTGGACAAGGGCCGGGCGCTGGCACGTGCCCGCGGTGTCGAGGTCCATTGGCTGGTCGAGGACGTGACCGTCTGGCAGCCGGCACCGGCGGCTTTCGACGCCGTGGTCGTCGCCTACCTGCACCTGCCAGCAACGCCCCTGGCCCGCGCAATGCGAGCCGCGGCAGGGGCCGTGGCTCCGGGCGGCTTGCTCGTAGCCGTTGGTCATGACCGCGACAACGCCGGGCACGGATACGGCGGGCCCCCGGACCCCTCGATCCTGTGGGACGCGGGAACCCTCGTGCAGTGGCTGCCCGGTCTGGTGGTCGAGCGCGCCGACCAGGTCACCCGCGAGGTCGACACCGAGGAGGGGGCGCGCACGGCGATCGACTCCCTCGTGCGGTGCCGCCGCGAGCCCGGCCCGGCACTGGCTGCCCCCGCCTAGTGCGATGCCGAGGAGGTCGGCAGTGTCGAACATCGACGGTGAGTTGGACCGGCAGCGGGTGGTGCTCGTGGAGCATGGACTGCCGAATCTCGTCGGACTCGCAGACGACGCATTCACCGAGGCCGTTGAGACGCTTCGGCCGGCGTTGCGGGACTGTATGAGCGACGATCCGACGCAGGGGCGCGCCCCTTTCGTCCTCGTGGCCTCCGGCGGCCCTGTGACCGACATGGCCGCGGTCGAGCAGCAGGTGCCGCTGCTGCGCCTCGCTGGGGGATCGGTTCCGGGCGTGCTGGACCGCAACCACGGCGAGCAGGGCCTGGCCCCGTATCGCCCGATCGATGAGGTGGGTTCCCCACCCGCGCCGGTCTATGCCCTGGTCGATGTCGATCGCGGCGAGGAGGTCCGCGGTGTGCCCCCTCGAGACGCGCTGCCGATGATCTTGGAGCGGGGCCGTAGCCCGCTGACCATTGCGGAGGGTATCGCCTTCGTGCTGCTCTACCCCCAGGTCCTCGAGAAGAACGCGTGCTTCATGCTGTCCGGCTCGCGTCACGGCGACCGGCGCGTACCGGCTCTATGGATCTCAGGGAAGGCTCCGAAGCTGGGGTGGTGCTGGGACGGCAACCCGCACGACTGGCTCGGCGTCGCCAACGCCGAGACGCGCATGGCGGCCGGCGGAGGGGGTGAGCGACCGGCGCCGGCCCGGGTCTGAGTCGGCGCCGGGCTGAGCACGTCGGAGCGGTAGGGTCTTCATCAACCCGTCGCAGAGGAGCCATGATGTCCACGCTGGAGGTGCTCGATCACGGCGAGCCGGTCACCATCTCCTTCGACGACCTGGTGAAGTACCACGGGCGCAGTTCCATCGCGGGGCTGGCGCATGGCTTCAAGGCCCTGGAGCGCGCCCTGCCGCTATTGGGCGACGGGTCGCCGCCGGAGCGCTACGGCATCTGGGTCGACAGCGCGTTCGCCGGGGACGGGGCCCGTGACGCCCTGGAGATGGTCACCCGGGCCGTGACCGGCGAGCGCTACCGACCGGCACCAGAGCTGGCGCCCGACGACGCGCCCCGGGCCCCGCACGGCCGGTTCTTCTTCCGCCTCCTGTACGAGGACCGGATCGTCGACGTGAAGCTGCGTGCCGGGCTGGCCACCGACGACTTCGTCGATCGGGTCTGCCGCGGGGTGGACACACCCGCCGAGGCCGAGGCCGTCGCGCGCCTCAAACAGGAGACGGCCGACCATCTTCTGAGCCTGCCCGCCGAGCAGGTGTACGACGCTACCCTGCGATAGGCGCGGCGTGCAGGTCGACGACCCGAGAATGGGAACGATGGAGGCCGGATCGCCGGGTAACCGAGGGTCGGGGACCGGACGGGCGTCGAAGACGATGGTCAGAGGCCTGAGCCGGCCGGCGTGATGGGGCGCTCCGGGCCCGGTGTGGTCAGGGGTGGGGGGTGACGCGGACGAGGGCAAGCTCGGCTTCGGCGCGGACACTCGGGTCGTCGTCGGCTCGCAGGCGCCGCAAGGCGGCGAGGGCGGGCTCGGAGCCGCCGCGCTCGCGACCGAGCCGTCCGAGCGTCCATGCGGCGAGGCTGCGCACGAAGGCCTGCTCCGCGCCGGTCGCCTCCACCAGCGCGGGAATCACCGCGCTGTGCTGCGGGTCGACCCGAGCCAGCCCGGCCGCGGCCCACACGCGCACGAACGGGACGGGATCGGCCAGCGCGACGGCCAGCCCGCCGACCTGGTCGTGCGCGCCCGGACCAATCTCGCCGAGCGCATGGGCGCCCAGCCGCCGGTCGAGGGCATCGTCACTGCCGAGCAGCGTCGCCCAGTGCGCCACCGGTCGGTCCAGGTAGGTGGCCCCCTCGGTCACGGCTGCGCCTCCAGCGCCTCGTTGAGGGCGAACGCGGCGCTGATCAGCCCGAGGTGGGTGAACGCCTGTGGGAAGTTGCCCAGCGCCTCGCCCATCGGTCCGGTCTCCTCGGCGAACAACCCGACGTGGTTGGCGTAGGTGAGCATCTTCTCGAAGATGAAGCGCGCCTCCTCCACCTGTCCCGATCGGGCGAGGGCCTCGACGAGCCAGAAGGTGCAGATGTTGAAGGTGCCTTCCTCGCCGGTCAATCCGTCCCCGGCGCCCCGGCCGATCTCGTAGCGGTAGACGAGGCTGTCGGAGACCAGCTCGCGCATCGTTCGCTCGAGCGTTCCTGTCATGCGCCGGTCGGTGGGCGAGACGAAGCGCAGCAGCGGCATGAGCAGGTTGCTCGCGTCGAGGGCGTCCGTGCCGAAGTACTGCACGAAGCTGCGATGCGTCAGGTCGTAGCCCTTGTCCATGACCGTCTCGTAGATGCGGTCGCGTTCGGCCACCATGCGGGCATGGTCGATCGGCAGGCTGCGGTTGGCCGCGAGCCGCAGGCCGCGGTCCAGCGCCACCCAGCACTGCACCTTGGAGAACACGAACTGCTGCTGTCCGCCGCGGACCTCCCAGATGCCCTCGTCGGTGCGCTCCCAGTTGTCGGCCACCCACTCCAGCATCCGGCGCAGGTGCAGCCACAGGTCGTAGGAGATCGGCGCGGCGTGTTGGTCGTAGAGGTACACCGAGTCGAGCAGCTCGCCGTAGATGTCCAGCTGCATCTGCTGCGCCGCGGCGTTGCCGACGCGCACCGGCTGCGATCCGCGGTAGCCGTCGAGATGGTCAAGCGTCTGCTCGGGGATGTCGTGGCCGCCGTCGATGCGGTACATGATCTGCAACGGGCCGTTCGCCGCACCCTCCGCCGCCCGCCCCTCGAGCCACTCCATGAAGCAGGCGGCCTCCTCGGTGAAGCCCAGCCGCATGAACGCGTTCAGGGTGAACGCGGCGTCGCGGATCCACGTGTAGCGGTAGTCCCAGTTGCGGACCCCGCCGATCTCCTCGGGCAGGCTCGTGGTCGGAGCCGCGACGATCGCCCCGGTCGGGCGGTAGGTCAGCAGCTTCAGCGCCAGCACGGAGCGATGCACCATCTCGCGCCAGCGGCCCGTGTAGTGGCTGCCCGCCAGCCAGTCGTTCCAGAAGCGCACGGTGCGCCGCAGCAGGTCCTCACCGACGAGCCGCGCCTCCAGCAGGTCGGTGTGTGCACCGGGCTCCATCTGGCGGAACACGAAGGTCGTGGACTCCCCCGCGGTGAGGGTGAACTCGACGGCGACGCCGTCGCCGTTGCGCGCCAGCGGGAACCGGCTGATCAGCGCCATGCGGTCTTCCCCGGCCTCGAACACCGCGCCCCGGCCCTCGAGCGCGACCGTGTGGGGCCGGCGCGCGAAGTCGAAGGCGGGGACGCACTCCAGCCGGAACCGCACGGTGCCGCGGATGGCCTTGGCCACCCGTACGATCTGGTGGACCTTCTCGGCCGGGTCGTCCTCGACGGGCATGAAGTCGACAACCTCCCCGACCCCGTCGGCGGAGAGGAACCGCGTGATCAGCACGTTCGTGTCCGGCAGGTACATCTGCTTGTTGCGCCCGGGCTGCACGCTCGCCAGCTTGAAGTACCCGCCCCGGTCGTGGTCGAGGATGGCCGCGAAGACGCTGGGTGAGTCGAAGCGGGGCAGGCAGCACCAGTCGATCGAGCCGTCCATGCCCACCAGGGCGACGGTGTGCATGTCGCCGATCACCGCGTAGTTCTCGATGGGCTTGTCGGCACCATCGGGGGCAGGCCCGCGCCCCGCCGCTGCATGCGTGTCCGTCACCGCGCGTCCTTGCTCTCACGCCAAGGACGCCAACATGGCCGAAAGGACGTACCGCGTCAACCAGGCCCCGCCGCCGTCGCTCCGGGGAGCCGGACGCCGCCGGTTGCCTACCGGGACGTGTTCGTGCGGGGAACTGCCGAGTGCTCGTGGCTGTCCAGCCGGGTGCTCTCGAGCTCCGCAATGGCGCGCAGCGCCGCATCCACGCCGGCGAGGTAGGCGGCGGGGTCGTCGAAGAGGAACGCGCGATCGGCGAGCGTGGGGCGCAGCGGGTGCTCCATGGTGACCCTCCTGGGGGTGCGTCGGTCTGGGGTCGAGTGGTGGAGCCCGATTCTTCCTCAGATCAGGTGACCTGCCAAGGGACTATTTCAGTGTTTTGGAAGTTTGTCCGCCTAGGTGTTCGGGGGACCTGGCCATCCGGTCGGTATGCTGCGCGGCAGCCGGACCGCATCCAGACGGGAGCGCAACTGCATGGCCGAGCAGATCACCCGGGGTCCCGAGGGGCTCACCGTGCCCGACGAGCCGATCGTCCCGTTCATCGAGGGCGATGGCATCGGTCCCGACATCTGGGCGGCCGCGGTGCGCGTGTTCGACGCCGCCGTCGAACAGGCCTACGGCGGGGCACGGCGGATCTCGTGGACCGAGGTCCTCGCCGGCCAGAAGGCCTACGACGAGACGGGTGAGTGGCTCCCGGAAGCGACCGTCGAGGCCTTCCGCCGCTACCTCATCGGGATCAAGGGGCCGCTCACGACCCCGGTCGGGGAGGGGTTTCGCAGCCTCAACGTGGCACTGCGTCAGATCCTCGACCTGTATGTGTGCCTGCGGCCGGTACGCTGGTTCACCGGCGTCCCGAGTCCGGTGAAGCATCCCGAGAAGGTCGACATGGTGATCTTCCGGGAGAACACCGAGGACGTGTACGCGGGCAAGGAGCTGCAGGAGGGCACCGACGAGGCCAAGCGCCTGATCGCGTTCCTCCACGAGCAGTACGGCTGGGACATCCGGCCCGACTCGGGCCTCGGCATCAAGCCGATCAGCGAGATGGGCTCCAAGCGGCTGATCCGTGCGGCGATCACCTACGCCTTGGAGCACGACCGCCGCAACGTCGCGCTCGTCCACAAGGGCAACATCATGAAGTACACCGAGGGCGCGTTCAGGTCCTGGGGCTACGAGCTGGTCCGCGAGGAGTTCGCCGACGTGGCTGTGAGCTGGGAGGACTCCGGCGGCAGACCCGGCGACCGGTTGCTGGTGCAGGACGTCATCGCCGACGCGATGCTGCAGCAGGTGCTGACCCGCCCCGACGAGTACGACGTCATCGCCACCATGAACCTGAACGGCGACTACCTGTCCGATGCGCTGGCGGCGCAGGTGGGTGGGATCGGCATCGCCCCCGGCGGCAACATCAACTACGAGACGGGCCACTCCATCTTCGAGGCGACCCACGGCACCGCCCCCAAGTACGCCGGCCAGGACAAGGTCAACCCCGGGTCGGTGATCCTGTCGGGTGAGATGATGCTGCGGCGCCTCGGCTGGGACGAGGCGGCGGACCGCGTGATCACCGGCTTGGAGGCGGCCATCGCCGACAAGGTGGTCACCTACGACTTCGAACGCCAGATGCAGGGCGCCACGCTGGTCAAGACCAGCGAGTTCGCCGACGCCATGGTCGAGCGGATGGGCTAGCGCCTCGTGCGCACCCCAGGGGCCGCCCGGCGCGCGCCGCGCCTCCAAGCCGACGAGCGCATCGGCCGGCACTTCACGCGCCTTGGGCGGTTCCGCGCGATCGACCCGACACGGTCGCGCGCGCTCCCTCGGCTGAGCCGCATGCTGGCCGGGCTGAGCTGGGCGCTGCTGGTCGAGGAGTCGCTGCGCCGGGCTCGCCGGCAGGCTCGCGGTCGACAGGATCGCTAGACTGGCGTCGCAGCCGGCCGGGTAGCCAAGTGGTAAGGCAACGGACTGCAAATCCGTTATTCGCGGGTTCGATTCCCGCCCCGGCCTCGCACCCGATCCCTGGGGTTGTCGCCTCCAGGACGGTGAGCGGGGAGCATTGCGACGAGGACCGGGCCGAGGCCCGGCCCTCGTCGTCCCGCGGGTGGCGCCTAGGCGCGTGCGCGCCGCACCGCGAGGAACGTGGCCCCACCCACGCCGATCAGCGCGAGGCCCGGCAGCATCAACGCGAAGCCGGTCACGGGCAGCGGGGTCGTGGTCGGGGGTGGTGGGGGAGGCGGTGCCGCCGGCGCGGCGCTGACGCCCGCCTCGACCGCGGCCAGAGTCAGCACCAGCTCGGGCAGCGGGTCGCCCAGCGCTCGGATCTGCACGCCCTGGGCGGACGCCGCCGCGTTCGGTCCGTCCTGAACAATCTCGCTGCCGGCCAGGCTGAGGCAGATCTGCAACGGCGTGTCGGCCAGGAGGCACTCGACGGCGCCCGGCACCAGCTCGACGACGTCGTAGGACAGGGCTGCGGGGTCAAGGACGCTGACCCGCACGATGGCCGGGTCGGCGCTGGCCTGCCCGGTCGTGGCGTCAGAGGAGACGTCCACGGAGGCTTGGCCGACCTCGACGATCACGAGGCCCTCGATCCCGACGTCGATCAGCTCCGGGAGCGGAGTGGGGACGAGGATGAGCTTGGCTCCCTGCGCCGTCGCGGACGCGCGCGTGACACCGGCGGCGTTGCTCGACGCCGACGACGAGGGGCCGACCGCCACGGTCGCGAGGGGGACCTCGTCGAGGTTCTCGGCGATGAAGTCGACCTGCTCCTTCAGCGTGGCCCCCAGGCCGCCGAGCGGGTCCGCGTCCGCGATGGCGCCGAGCAAGGTGTCGGACACCCCCTCCAGCAGGTCCTGCAACGGCAGGAGATCTGCCAGCGGCTGGTTCGCGTTCAGGGAGAGCGTGGCGGCAGCGGCGTCGCCGTCAGCCGATGGCGCGGTGGACGTCCGGGCGGTGGCCACACCGATGTCCAGCGCCAGCAGCTCCTCGAGCTCGGGCGGCAGCTCGAACGCCGTCGCGGCGCTCGGCCCCTCGTTGCCCGGCGAGAACGCCTCCGCGGTCTCACCGAGGAGCAGCTCGCCGGCGGCGCTGGAGCACGCCACCTGGCCCTCGGGGCAGCCGTCCACGGTGGGCCCCGACTGCACCCTGGCGTCGGTCGCACCGATGGTCAGGCCCTCGCCGGCGAGGGTCAGGTCCAGCCCGGTGGCGTTGGCCACGCCGGCGAACGCCCCCGCGGTCGACGCCGGGGGTGTGGTCGTGGTCTCGGCGGCATCGCCGCCGCCCGGCACCAGGTCGCCCGGCAGCAGGTCGCCGGTCTCGGGCAGGTCTTGGGCGCCGACTGGGGCCGCTGCGAGCAGCAGCGCACCGAGCAGCAGGACGGCGACGCGAAATCTCATGGCAGGCAACCCTCTCATGGCAGGCAACCCTCTCATGGCAGGCAACCCCTTGGAGAGACCCAGGCCCTCCCGTTTCCGGACTGAACCCCTTCGTAACGCCTAACGACGCCTGGCCCTGGTCGTGACGCGCCGTTCGCGCAGCCCGGGAACTCGCTGTCGCCGTCCTCCTGCAGTGCCGGGGGAGACTAGCGGATCAAGGACATGCCAAGACATGTCCGGCAGCACAGGTGCGGACAGGGCGGACGCCGGTCAGGCGAGGTAGGGGGAGCCGTGGAGGAACGCCTCCTCCTCGCGGCCGAGTGCGGTCTCGGGAGGGGCACCATCGCAGAACTCCAGGGCGATGCGGTGCCAGTTGGCCCGCGCCTGCAGACGCCCCAGGATGGAGTTGACCCCCCACTGGATACGGTTCAGCAGCAGGTAGTCGGCCGGCAGGTTCAGCTTGCGCAACAGGTCGACGTAGCCGGCCCGGGGGTCGGTGGTGGCCCGGATCACCTCGCGGGCGAACTCGGGGGTGTACGACCACTCCCGGTCGTCCACGATGGGCTCGTTGAAGAAGCGGAACCACGCCATCAGCTTGTGCTCGTCGAAGCGGTGGCCCGGCGGCAGGAAGCCCGCTTGGGCCAGGGCCTGCACCAGCGCGTCGGTGTCGTGGGCCATCACGGCCCGCAGCTGGGCCTGGATGACCGCCCGAACGTCCCGGGAGAAGAGCTTGACGCTGCCGAAGTCGAGGAACGCCACCTTCCCGTCACCCGGGAAGACGTAGTTGCCCGGATGGGGGTCGGCGTTGAACAGCCGGAAGCGGTTCAGCGAGCCGAAGACGAACCGGTAGATGATCTCGCCGTAGCGCTGGCGTTCGGCCTTGTCGGCGCTCCCGAGCATCGTCGAGAAGTCCAGCCCGGCGATGTACTGGCTGGTGAGGACCCGCGGTCGGCAGTAGTCGGGGTACACGGCGGGCACGACGATGAACGGGTGCCCGTCGTAACGGGCGTGGAAGGCCGACTGGTACTCGGCCTCGCGCTGGTAGTCCAACTCGTCGACCAGTCGCTCGCGCATCTCCTCCATCAGGGGACGGATCTCCAGGTTGGGGGAGATCATCCTCGCCATCGGCGCGAAAGCCTCGGCGTTGGCCAAGTCGCCTTCGACGGCCTCGGCGACCCCCGGGTACTGGACCTTCGTCACGACCTCGGTGCCGTCGGGCAGGCGTGCCCGATGGACCTGACCGATGCTCGCGCTGGCCAGGGGGACCGGGTCCCAGGACGCGAAGACCTCATCGGGTGGGGCGCCGAACTCGACGGTGATGACCTCGGCGATGCGCTCGGGTTCCATCGGGGGCGCCGCGTCACGCAGCGTGGACAGCGCCTCGTGGTAGGTCGCCTGCGCCTCGGGGGGCAGGTCGAGGTCGACGAAGCTCGCGATCTGCCCGACCTTCATGGCCGCGCCCTTCATCGTCCCGAGCAGCTCGACGACCTTGGCCGCCGTCTCCGTATGGAACCGCTGGTCGGCGAGGTCGCTGTCGCGCAGGCCCCGCACCCGTGAGGCGAGGTACCCGGCGCTGGTCGAGGCCGACAGCTTCGCCAGCCTGGCACCGCGCTGGGCGCGCCCGCCGAGGTCCGCTGGGGGCGACCGGCGGCGGGGCGGTTGCTGGTCGGGCATGCGCACCAGTCTGCCGTGCGCGGGCGGCGGGCGGGACCAGCGGCCTGGGGCAGCCCCTATGCTTGGCCTTCGCCGCAGGAAGGTTCCCGATGGACAAGTTCCGCATCCTCGACCTGGTCCAGTCGCTCGACGTCGAGCGTGACCACCAGCGCATCGTGCGGCTCAGCGCGGCGTGGGACTTCCCGTGGGATACGACCAGGGCCCTGGAGATGGCGCTGTTCCGCACCTATGCCGTGCCGAGCATCGGTGGGCTGCTCGCCCGGACCGGTGAGCTGACCCGGTCGGCGCAGCGGCGCTACGACGACACCAAGCTGATGATCGCCGAGTTCGTCGAATGGGGCTACGACTCGCCGCGGGGCTCGGCCGCGCTCGAGCGCATGAACACCATCCACCGGCGCTTCCAGATCTCCGACGACGACCTGCGCTACGTCCTGTCGACGTTCGTCGCGGAGCCGATCCGATGGAACGAGCGGTTCGGATGGCGCCCGGCCAGCCGCATCGAGCGCCAGGCCGGATACGTGTTCTGGCGCGAGGTCGGACAGCGCATGGGTATCACCGCCATCCCCGGCGACCTCGACGGGCTCCTCGCCTTCAACGCCGCGTACGAGTCGGACCGGTTTCGCTACAGCCGGGGTGGCGCGGCGGTGGCGCGTGCCACCCGTGACCTGTTCCTGTCCTGGTACCTGCCGAGGGGGCTGTGGCCGCTCGGCGCCCACGCCATCTACGCGCTGCTCGACGAGCCGTTGCTGGACGCTTTCGCCTTCCCGCACCCGACACCCGCGCAGCGACGGCTGGTGGAGGGCACCCTGCGCACGAGGGCGCGGGCGGTGCGGGCGCTTCCGGCGCGGCGGCGCCCGTTCTGGCACACCGACCGGCCCACGCCGTCCTACCCCGCCGGCTACCGCATCCGCGAGCTCGGACCCGCGCCGCGACCGCCGACGTTGAGCGACCGCCGACCTCTGGTCGGGACGGGGTAGCCGGTGGGCCCCGGGAGCATCGCCGTCGCCGCCGTCGCCGCGGTCGGGCTTGTGGTGCTGCTCATGTACAACCGCCTCGTCCGCCTGCGCAACCGGGTGCAGAGCGCCCAGGCCGACCTGGAGGTGCAGCTCGCCCGCCGCCACGACCTCATCCCCAACCTGGTGGAGACGGTCTCCGCGTACGCGCGCCACGAGCGTGCCACCCTCGAGGAGATCACGTCGGCCCGCGCCCAGGGGGTCGCCGCCCGCACCGCTTCCGAGGAGGCCGCCGCCGACGAGCAGGTCACCGCCGCGCTCGGGCGGGTCATGGCGGTGGCCGAGGCGTATCCCGACCTGAAGGCCGACGAGCGCTTCCGGGCGCTGCACGACGAGCTCGTCGCCACGGAGAACAAGCTGGCCTTCAGCCGCCAGCTCTACAACGACACCGTGCAGTCGCTGCGCGACGCCACGCAGTCCGTGCCGGGCGTGTGGCTCGCCGGCCCCCTCGGGTTCGAGGAACCCCCGTTCTTCGCCGCCAGGTCCGACGAGCGCGGGGTCATCGACGCCCGCTTCGAGGAGTGACCCGTGCTCTACGACCAGCTGTCCCGCAACCGGTGGATGACCGTCGTGCTCTTCGTGGGGTTCACCGTCCTGGTGGTCGGGTTGGCGCTGGCGCTCGAGGTGCTGTTTCTCGGGGGCGGCGGTGGCGCGGCCTACATCGCGATCGCCGTCATCGTCGGGGTGCTGATCTTCTCGTGGTTCGCTGCGGACCGCGCGGTGCTGTCGGCGCTGCGCGCACGAGCCCCGAACCCCGCGGTCCCCGAGGAGCGCACCCTGCCCGACATCATCGAGGGCCTCGCCCTGGCCGCGGGGCTGCCCATGCCCGCGGTCTACGTGATCGACGACCCCGCCCCGAACGCGTTCGCGACGGGGCGCAGCCCTGACAAGGGTGTGGTGGCCTTCACCACGGGGCTGCTGCAGAAGATGAACCGCCAGCAGGTCGAGGCCGTGGCCGCCCACGAGCTGTCCCACATCGGCAACCGTGACTCGCTGATCGGCGTGGTGGCGGCGGTGCTCGTGGGCGTCATCCTGGTGGTCTGCCGCGTGGCCCTGCGGCTGCTTTTCTTCGGCGGTGGACGGCGCCGGGGCGGCGGTCGAGGTGGTGGCGGCGGGCCGATCATGCTGCTCGGCCTGGCCGTGCTGATCCTGGCTCCGATCTTCGCGCTGCTGCTGCGCTTCGCGATCTCGCGCCGCCGCGAGTCCCACGCCGACGTCAACGCCGTGCGCCTCACCCGCAACCCGGAGGCGATGATCAGCGCGCTGGAGGTCCTCGACGCCGACCACACGAGCGTGGACTTCGCCCACGGGTTCGCCGCCCACCTGTGGATCGAGGAGCCCAGCGACAAGGAGCCGGGGTGGATCACCAAGATGTTCTCCACGCACCCGCCTGTTCCCGACCGCATCGAGGCGCTGCGCGCCATCGCCGGGGACTCCCGCTACCGCTGACATCCACCGGCGGGTCATGGCCTAGGCTGCAGGTCATCCCCAAATCTGCGAGGAGCGCCCCATGAAGGTCGCCTACGTGTTCTCGACGTCCGGGCACACCGCCAGCTACAAGCTCGGCAAGATGATCCTGCCGCAGCTGGAGGACGACCGGCACGGCGTCGAGGTCGTCGGGATGATGTTCTTCGACGACAACAACTACGTGCTGCGCGCCGGTGACCCGGTGGGCGAGCGCTTGGCGAAGGTCGCCGCCGACACCGGCATGCTGCTCATGATGTGCGACCGCTGCGCGCTGGAGCGCGGGCTGGCGCAGGGCGAGGTCGGCGACTGCAAGGTGGCGGGCACCGTCGCCGGCGTGCAGGTCGGGTGCTTCCCGGATCTCTACGCCGCCCTGGCGGCCAACCCCCCCGACCACGTCATCACCCTGTAGCGCCACCGAGAGGGCCGAACTGGCCCTCGGTCGGCTCCGCTCAGCAGAACCACGGCTCGGTGAGCCGCGGCCGCCCGTCGGTGGCCCCGGCCGGGATCGCCTCCGGCTCGGGCTCCCCCGCCGCGCGGCGAACCGCGGCGTTCATGGCCAGGAAGGTGGCTCCCGCGGGCTCGCCCCGCGTGGCGCCGGCCTCGGCCAGCGCGGCAAGCTCCGCCTGCAGCGCGTCGGTGGCCGGGTCTGCCGGGGTCCACGTGTACGTCAGCCGCTCCGGGTCGTAGGGCCCCAGGTGGGGGAGCAGCTCGGGCCGGTCCAGCAGCAGGGAGCCTTCGGGCAGCAGCAGCCGGATCGAGTACTGCACCGGGTCGACGTTGGCGATCAGATCGTGGACGATCACGAAGTCGAGGATGTCCGCGACATCGCCCACCCTCGTCCAGGGCGTGAAGGGCAGGAACGACGGCCGCAGCTCGATGCCGTGGCGGCGCAGCAGGTGCACGGCCGCGCCCGCCTGTGCGGCGGTGTGGCCCTTGTCGAGCAGCGCGAGCAGCCGGTCGTTGACCAGCTCGATCGCGCACACGACGAACAGGCACCCTGCCGCGGCCAGCTCGGGCCAGAGGTCCTCGTGGTCGAGGATGTGCTCGGCCTTGACCGTGCAGTCGAACGTGACGCCGGGATGGCGGGCGTGCAGGGTGCGCACCACCCGCATGGCATGGGACGGCCCGTTCAGGAAGTCGGGATCGGCGAAGGTGATGTGGCGGGCGCCGGCGGCGACCAGCTGGTCGATGTCGGCGGCGACGACCTGCTCGTCCACCACCCGGAAGGCCCCGCCGTACACGGTCGGCACCGGGCAGTGCCGGCACACGTGCTTGCACCCGTGGGTGGCCTCGACGCAGCCGACGAGGCGCTCCTCGCCGTCGATCGCCAGGTGCGCGTAGTGCTCCAGGGGCGGCAGCAGGTCCCGGGCCGGGACCTGGAACACCCCGCGCCCGCGGCCGAGCTGCACGGTCGGCTGCACGCCAGCGCCGCCGGCCCACGCCAGGAGCGCGGGCTCGTACTCGCCGGCGAAGACGTGGTCGACCAGGCGCCCGACGGTGGTGTCCCGGCTGACCGGGGCGTAGAGGCCGTAGAAGCACACGGGCACCCCCGGGCGCAGTGTGCGGACCTGTGCGGCGGCGCGCAGCGCCAGGCGCATCGCGGTGTGCATGGGCACGCTGAACGCGATCGCGTCGGCGGCGGCGACGGCGTCGGGGTCCCACGGCTGCACCGACAGGTCCAGGCACGCCACGTCGTGCCCGGCGGCGCGCAGCGCGGCGGCGGGTGACGCGAGGTGGACCGGCTGGTGGCCCATCTCGTAGGTGGAGATCAGCAGGACGCGCACCGTGCCACCATACGTCCGCCTCCCCCATGGGCGCAGGGGGCCCGCCTACTCGATGGCCACGTCGAGATGGTCCCCGGCGGCGCGCAGCGCACCCTCCACCGCAGCCGGACTTGCGGCCCGGGCGAACACGAAACCCAGGTACCGGTCGCCCTCGGGCAGGGGCTGCACCGGCCGCCCGATGGGCACGGTGATCTCCACGTCGACCACGCCGGGCACCGCGCGCGCGGCGTCCTGGCCGCGGACCGCCGAGAGGGTGCCCGCGCGGGGGATCGGCAGCATGAGCACGCCCGAGGCGTCGTAGGCCGACGCCAGCGCGTCCAGCGGCAGGCCCAGCGCGTGGCGCAGGATCACCTCCTCCAGCGACAGACCGAGGCCGAAGCGCAAGGTCCGCGAGCACAGACCGCCGATGGAGCGGGCGGCGACCTCCAGCATCCCGACCTCACCGCCGGGGCCGACCCGCACTTCGGCGTGGACCGGTCCCTCCCGCAGCCCGATCGCGGCGGTCGCGTCGGCCACCGTGGCGGTGATGGTCGCCTGGGTCGTGCGCGGCAGCCGGGACGGGGTGACCAGCAGCGTCTCCTCGAAGGTGGGCCCCTCCATCGGGTCGGGTTTGTCGAACAGGGCGAGCACCACCAGGCGCCCCTCTCGCAGGAGGCCCTCCACGGCGACCTCGGTGCCCGGCAGGTAGCGCTCCACCAGCAGGCTCTGGTCGCCCGCGTCCTCGTGGCAGAGCAGCGCCCGGATGCGCGCGGCCGCGGCGGTCGCTGCCCGGGCGTCGTCGGCGCGCAGCACACCGCGGCTGGCCGACAGCGACAGGGGCTTGACCACGCACGGCAGGCCGACCGCGGACGCCAGCGCCGCGACGTCGTCATCCGGGCCGGCGACGCGGAAGGCCGGCTGCGGCACCCCCGCGACGTCGAGGGCGCGTCGCAGGGCGGCCTTGTCCCGGGTGGCAGCGACGGCCGCGGGGGGGTTGTGCGCTACGCCGAGGCGCGCACCGGCCAGCGCCGCCACGAGTACCCCCTGGTCGTCGACGGCGACCACCGCGTCGATCGGGACCCGGGCCGCGGCGTCCACGATCGTCTCCGCGGCCTTCTCCGGGTGGCGCAGGTCGACCCGCAGCGCCCGCTCGCCCATGAGGCCGGCGAGGGCCTGGCGGCGGTCGGAGGCCACCACGACCTCAGCGCCCAGCACCTCGGCGGCGGCGACGAAGTCCCCGGCCCGGTAGGTCGACGAGGGAAGGAGGAGCAGCACACGGGGCATGCACGCTAGGCTAGTTCGACAAGGCCCCGATGGAGGAGCGCTGCACCATGACCGATCACGACGCGGTCATCACCGTGACCGAGGCTGCCCGGGAGAAGGCGCTGTCCTTCCGCTCCCGAGACCCCAACGCCGAGAAGCTGGCGCTGTGGCTCGAGGTCACGGGCGCGCAGGGCGGCGAGTACCAGTACAACATGTACCTGCAGTTCGTCGACCGGGCGGAGGCCGACGACGTCGTCCAGCACCACGACGACCTGGCGGTGGTGGTCCCCGCGGGCAGCGTCGACGCCCTGCGCGGTGCGACGCTCGACCGCACCGGGGACCTGGAGACCGGCGGCATCTTCGTCGACAACCCCAACACGCCCAGTCCCAGCCCCGCGGTGGGCACCATGCCGACCGCCGACCTCTCCGGTGACGTGCCCCAGCGGGTGATCCAGGTGCTGGACCAGCAGATCAACCCCTCGATCGCCTCCCACGGCGGCAGCGCCGAGCTCGTGGCCGTCGAGGGTGACACCGCCTACCTGCGTCTGGGCGGGGGCTGCCAGGGCTGCGGGATGGCGTCGGTGACGCTGAACCAGGGCATCGAGGTGGCGCTGCGGGAAGCAGTCCCCGAGATCGCCAAGGTCGTCGATGTCACCGACCACGCCTCCGGCACGAACCCCTACTTCGAGAAGTCGAAGAAGTAGGGAGGGGCGCCGGCAAGCGCACCCGCCGCCGGCAAGCTGCTCCACGACGAACGTGGCGAGCTCGACGGTCACGCTCGCGCACCTCCACCGCCGGCGACGAGCGCGCCAGCGACGGCGGTGTCGCCCGAGACCGCGGCACCGGAGTCCTGCAGCGCCAGGGCGTCCGCGGCGACCGCGAGGAGGACCGGCAGCGGGGCGGCGACGGTGGCGTCGGCACGCCCGTGACGGCCGGCGGTGACCTGCCGACGCCCAGCAGAGCTGGCGATGGTCACGTGGACGCCGTCGACGTCGAGGTGGACGCGGCCCCGACGAGCTGGTTGCCCTTCGAGTAACGCCCGGAGCGCCAGGGGGGCCCACCGGGCGTCGACCCGATCGTCGCCCGGGCCGCTCACCATCCACCTGCTGCCCCAGCGAATCAGCTCGATGATCGCCGGTTGGAGAGATCGGCCGTCGTCGGTGAGGCGGTACTCGACGTGCTTCGAGCGCTGGGGCGCGTCGTTGCGCACGACGAGCCCGTCGTCGGCGAGCTCGTCCAGACGCTTGGTGAGCAGCGACGGGCTGATCCCCGGCAGCGCTGCTGCGAGGTCGCGGAAGCTTTGGTCCCCGAGCGACAGCTCGCGCACGATGAGCAAAGTCCAGCGGTCCCCCACTCGGTCGAGCGCCCGGGCGAGGCCGCAGAACTGACGGTACGACTTGCGTGGCGTCACGTCCCATAGTCTACTATAGAATTACTAGTAGAAGAATTGCTAGTAGAGGGAACGGCGCCATGCTACGAGCGAGCAATGGGATGGCCTACCGACGCGACGGCGACGGTCCGACAGTGGTGTTGGTACATGGCATCCCGGGACAAGGTCGGGCATGGGAGCGGGTGGAGGTTTGCCTGAGCGGATCGTTCGACGTCGTGACGCCCGACCTCGTCGGGTTCGGGGCGAGCGACGGGCCGAACAGGCCGACGATCGACAGTGTCGGGCCTGCGGCCCAGGCAGCCGCGCTGGAGGGCCTGCTCGATGACGTCGGTGTGGTCAGCGCCACCGTGGTGGGCCATGACTTCGGTGCTCCCGTTGGTGTCCTGCTGGCCGCTGCGCGCCCCGACCTCGTGTCCGCCGTATCACTGCTGTCGGGTAACACCTTTCCGGACACGCCGATCCCGTTCCCGCTGTCGCTCACCACCGCACCCGTCATCGGTGGTCTCTTCTCGCGCTTGCTGTTCTCGGGACCTTCGCTCGCCGTCATGCTCCGCCAGGGAACCGGGCCTGGATCGGCGCCACCCGATGCCGGGGTGTACCTCGGCGATCGCCGTCAGCGACGGACCATCGCGGCGATCTTCTCCGGTGCGCTCACGCGCCTCGAGGAGCTGTACGCACCCGTCGCCGCAGCGCTGGAGGACATCGCCGTGCCGGTGCTCGTCGGGTGGGGCGACCGAGATGCCTTCTTCCCGGTGGTCCAGGGAGAGCGGACCGCCACCGTCGCCAACGGGCGCCTGTCTCTCTTCGAGGGCGCTGGTCACTTCCTGCCACACGAGCGCCCCACCGAGGTGGCTCGCGAGATCGCGAACTTCGCGACCTCGCTCAGCCAATGACCAACGGCGCCGCGGTCGAGTTGGCCCGCGAAGTCGCGGACGCGCACGGCGCTGCCTCCCTGGCCGTGGCCGATCAGATCGCGGTCTGGTTCTCGAGCGGCGGGCTTGCCTTCGCGACGAAGGGTCAACCCGACGCGCTGGTCAGCGTCGAGGCGCGTTTGAGCCCGACCCGCCAGCACGTGACGCTCACCGGCGACTCACCGAGGCCATGGACGCTGAGCGTGGGCGACAGCGGCGAGCTGAAGTCGCGGCTCGTCGCCCTTCGCTCCGGTTCGCATCGGCTTCGGTGGCAGCCGGAAGACCTCGGCGCCTTCGCCGCAGCCGCCCTCTGGACATACCTGACCCTGCCACTCCTGCTCCACCGCGCCGAGCGAGTGGACCGCCCACCTGACGCTGGCGGTGTTCGCCGACTCCGGATCCGGCTCCCGCGCACCATCGTCGGCCACAGCAGCGTCCAGACGCTGCACATCGGCCCGGACGGGTTGATCCGACGCCACGACTACACGGCCACGACGTTCGGGCCTTGGGCGCGCGCGACCCAGGCGATCACCTCGTATGAGACCTTCGACGGTGTACCGGTTGGCACGACCCGCCGGGTGACGCCGCGGCTCGGCCGGCCCCTTCCCTTCCCGACCCTCGTGTGGATCAAGATCCACCACGTGCAGCTCGCTCGCCGTTGAGCTCACGGCCCCGCTCGTCGACGCCTGACGAAGGTCTCGCAGGCCCGCCGAGGCCGCGTCGCTGAACGACCATGCGACCTGCGACCCCAACGACGTTCCTGTACGCGCATCAGCAAGCCGGCTGATCCCGGGAGGGGCCTTGGCGGCCCCATCGGCCCGAGAATCCCGCGCCCGCGCGGGAAGGTTGACCGTGCACGGTGTAGCGGAGGGCCCGTGGCGGGGCCAGGGGCAAGGATTCCCGCGCTCGGTGCGGGCAACCGTACGCTGACCCGTTGGCCGATAGGCTGCGCGGGTATGGAGACCACCACGCTGTCGGTGCGCACGACGCAGGCCTTCACCTGCGCCGACCTGACCGCACAGATCGGCGCCTGGCTGGCGGGCAAGGGCGACGGCCTGTGCAACGTCTTCGCGCCGCACGCCACCGCGGGGGTGGCCCTGATCGAGACCGGGGCCGGCACGGAGGCCGATGCGGAGACGGCACTCGACCGCATCCTGCCGCGCGACGACAGCCTGTGGACCCATCGCCACGGCAGCCCGGGCCACGGCGCGGATCACGTGCTGCCGCTGCTGGTGTCGTCCTCGCTGACGGTGCCGGTGCTCGACGGGCGCCTGGCCCTGGGCACCTGGCAGTCGGTGGTGCTGGTGGACCCCAACCGCGACAACCCCGACCGCACCGTTCGGCTGTCGTTCCTGCGCGGGTAACGTCCGCGAGGGTCAGCCCGTTTGCGGAGCTTCGGTCTGGGGGTGGGCGGGACGCGCGCGGGAGTCGGCGATCAGGAACCGCAGCGCGAGGATCGTGCCGATCACCAGCGAGGCGATGCCGACGCCGGCGAACGCGGTCCACATGGTGGCTCCGGTGTCGATGGCGAGCCAGGTCCACCAGCCCGTGCACGCCGTCCAGCCGAGCAGCGCGAGGATCGCAGCGACCGTGAGCATCGTGTCCCGCGTGCGGGGCTGGGCGCCGTCGGGCGCCTGCTCGACCAGGCCGGCAGGGGACGGCGGCGCGGTGCGGACCGGCCGGGTGGCCCAGCTGTCGACCACCTGCCGGGCGGCGTCCTCCTGGTAGATCTCCAGGAGGTGGTCGGGGAGGTACAGCGCCGTGTCCACGGCGGGCTTGCGTTGCATAGGGGATGCCTTCCTGGCTTGGGGGCGTCGGTGGGCTGGTCGCTGGGATAGCGGTGCTTCGGAGCGGCGGCGGTGGTGGATGGGCCTGGCGTCCGGGACGTCCGGCCCTGCAGGTCCGTGTACCCGGAATGTGCGCGCGACCAACGGTGTTGGGCCATGAAGACCGGTCCCACCACCGATGTCCGCACGAGGAGCTGCCATGCCCGCGATCGCCGTCGAGAACCTCGCGCTGCTGCCGCGCGTGCCGTCCCCGGACCCGGCCCTGGCCCGTCCGCGGCTCGTGCGCTCGGTGACCACGGCACCGAGCGGCTTCGAGGGTGAGGGCTTTCCCGTTCGGCGGGTCTTCGCGGGGGTCGACCTGCGCGCGCTCGACCCGTTCATCCACATGGACCAGATCGGCGAGGTCGAGTACGCCCCCGGGGAGCCCAAGGGCACGGCGTGGCACCCGCACCGAGGCTTCGAGACCGTCACCTACATCATCGACGGGCAGCTGGCGCACCACGACTCCCAGGGCGGCGGCGGCCTCATCACCGACGGCGACACCCAGTGGATGACGGCCGGGGGCGGGATCCTGCACATCGAGGCCCCACCCGAGCAGCTGGTCGTCAGCGGGGGGCTGTTCCACGGCTTCCAGCTCTGGGTCAACCTGCCGGGGTCGAGCAAGCTCGTCGCGCCCAGGTACCAGGACATCCGGGGCAGCGGGGTCGGCCTGCTCGCCTCGGCTGACGGCGCCGGGCTGGTGCGGGTCATCGCCGGCGAGGTCGCCGGGCAGACCGGGCCGGGCACCACCCACACGCCCATCGCGGTCGTGCACGCAACCTTGCAGCCCGGTGCCGCGCTCACCCTGCCGTGGCGCCCGGACTTCAACGCGTTGGTCTACGCGCTTGCCGGCCGCGGGGCCGTGGGCTCGGAGCGCCGGCCGCTGCGATCGGGCCAGCTCGCGGTGTTCGGCGAGGGCGACACCATCACCGTCACCGCCGACGAGGCGCAGGAGTCGCGCAGCCCCACGCTCGAGGTCGTCGTCCTCGGTGGGCAGCCGATCCGCGAGCCCGTGGTGGCCTACGGCCCCTTCGTCATGAACACCAAGGCCGAGGTGCTCGAGGCGTACCAGGACTTCCAGTCCGGCCGCTTCGGCCGCATCCCGGCGGTCCGCGCCCCGTCGGAGAGCTAGCCGGCCCGTCAGGGCGCCCGGGTCAGCACCTCATGGCGGTCTGCGACCTGCTGCCCGCGGACGCACGTGG
>JBBDQS010000154.1:25883-71426 GCA_040905805.1 Egibacteraceae bacterium
GCCCCCCCCCCCACACCCGGCACAGCTGAGAATCGCCCTCGCAGGCTCGGGCTATTCACGAGTCAGTCCGGGAGCGGCAGCTCCGCGTACTGGTTGAGCGCCTCGGGGTTCGCCAGCGCGTCCCGGTTGGCCACCGGCTCCCCGGCGATCATGGCGGCGACCGCCTTCTCCACCTTCTTGCCGCTGATCGTGTAGGGCACGGCGGTCACGGCCACCACGTGGGCCGGCACGTGGCGTGGTGTCGTCGCCGAGCGGATGGTGGCCCGGATGCGCGCGACGAGGTCCGCGTCCAGGTCCGCCCCGCCGGCCAGGACGACGCACAGCACGATCTCGGTGTCCGCCCCGACCGGGCGTCCCACCACCACGGCGTCGGCCACCTCGGGCAGCCCGTCGATCGCCCGGTAGATCTCGGCCGTGCCGATGCGCACCCCGCCGGGGTTCAGGGTGGTGTCGCTGCGCCCGTGGATCACGACACCGCCCTCCGGGCGGATCTCGATGAAGTCCCCGTGGGTCCACACGCCGGGGTGCTGGGCGAAGTACGCGGCGTGGTAGCGGCTGCCGTCGGGGTCGTCCCAGAAGCCGAGCGGCATGGACGGGAACGGGCGGGTGCAGACGAGCTCGCCCTTCGCGCCGATCACCGGCTTGCCGTCGGCGTCCCAGGCCTCGACGGCCATGCCGAGGCTGCGAGCCTGCAGCTCGCCGCGGCGCACGGGCAGGGTCGGCACCCCCCCGGCGAAGCAGCCGATCAGGTCGGTGCCCCCCGAGACGGAGGCCAGTGGCACGTCGGCGCGGACGTTGGCGTACACCCAGTCGAACTGCTCGGGGGACAAGGGGGACCCGGTGGACAGGACCATCCGCAGGCTCGACAGGTCGGCGAGGTCGGCGGGCCTGACCCCCGCCCGCTCGTTGGCGGTGAGGAACCGCGGGCTCGTCCCGAAATGGGTGACGCGCGCCCGCTCGACCAAGCGCCAGAGGGTCCCGATGTCGGGGTGGGTGGGCGCTCCGTCGTACAGCACGATCGTGGCCGCGCTGGCCAACGCGGAGACCAGCCAGTTCCACATCATCCAGCCGGTCGTGGTGAACCAGAACACCACGTCGCCGGGGCGCACGTCGCTGGCCAGCCGGTGCTCGGCGAGATGCTTGACCAGGGTGCCGGCCGTGCCGTGCACGATGCTCTTCGGCGGGCCGGTTGTCCCCGACGAGAACAGGATCGCCAGCGGATGGTCCGCGGGCACCTGGGCGAAGACGGGCACGGTGGCGTCACCCGCCAGCAGGTCGTCGTAGCGCAGTCGGCGATGGTCCGCCAGGTCCGGACCGTCGCCGGTGACCTCGACCACGACGACGTGCTCGATCGCGGGGATCGCGTCCAGGACCGCTCCGACCTTGCCCGCCAAAGGGTGCAGCCGGCCGTTGTAGCGGTAGCCGTCGGCGACGGCGAGCACCCGCGGCGCGATCTGGCCGAACCGGTCGACGACGCCCTGCGGCCCGAAGTCGGGGGAGCACGACGACCACACGGCTCCGAGGGCGGCGGTCGCCAGCGCCAGCACGACCGTGGGGACGGTGTTGGGCAGCAGACCGGCGACCCGGTCGCCCGGTGCGACCCCGAGCGCGGCCAGGCCCTGCTGCGCGCGCGCCACCCGCCGGCGCAGGTCGGCCCAGGACACCACCTCGTCGGGGCGGTCCTCGCCGGCGGCGACGATGGCGGGGGTTTCGTCCTGCCGACGCAGGAGGTTCTCCGCCATGTTCATCCGCGCGTCGGCGAACCATCGGGTGCCCGGCATCCGCGGCTCCCCCATGACCCTCGAGTACGCCTGGGACGCCACGACCCCGCCGTCGCGCCACACCGCCGCCCAGAACGCCTCCGGCTCGTCGATCGACCACCGCCACAGCTGCGGGTACCCGACCTCGTGCCCAACGGCGTCCAGGGTGAACCGGTGCAGGAGCGTGGAGCGGATCTGCTCCGTGGACGGTGTCCAGAGGACCGCGCTCATGCGGCCATCGTACGGACATCACCATGCACGGTGTGCGAGGCTGGCCGGGTGAGCGATCTTCACGCGGACGCCGATGGCCTCCAGGTGTTGCTGCACCGGATCGCCGAGCAGCTGGACGGTCGGCGCGCCGAGCTGGTCGCGGGCCTCGCGCGAGCGGCGTACCGCCGGACGGTGGCGGCCCGGACGGCCGAACCGGATCCGTCCGTGATCGTCGCGCACCTGGAGGCCGCACTCGATCTCATCGATGCCCGCCCCCCCGGCACGCTGGCCCTGCGGGTCACCACCCCCGAGGAGCCCGCGGAGCCGGGCCGCCCCCGCAGCGGGACGGTCGTGGAGGTGGCCGTGGAGGACTCACCGTTCCTGCTGTCGACGATCAACGAGGAGCTCGCCCAGCGCGACTTCGAGCTCGTCGACGTGGCCCACCCGATCGTGGGCGTGGAACGCGGCGAGGACGGCTCGGTGACCAGGATCCTGCCCGCCCGGGACGCCGGCCGCCGCGAGGCATGGATCCGCATCGAGCTCGACCGGCCTCTGGAGACCGATGGCCTGGGCGAGCTCGAGGCGGCGCTGCGGACGGTGCTGTCCGACGCGCTGGTGGCCACCGACGACTACCAGGCCATGCGCGCCCAGGTGGAGGAGGCGGCGTTCGCCACCCGAGCGAGCGCCGGTGCGCGCTACGGCCCCGAGGAGGTCGACGAGTCGGTGGCGCTGCTGGACTGGTTGCTCGATGACCACTTCGTGCTGCTCGGCGCCCGCGACTACCGACTCGTCGACACCGACGCCGGCCGAGCGGTGGCCGTGCGTCCCGGCTCCGGCCTGGGCATCCTGTCCGACGAGTCCTCGTCGACGTTCGCTGAGCCCGTGCCGCTGTCCGACCTTTCCGCGGGGCTGCGCCGGCGCATCGAAGGCGGCGACCTGCTGCTCGTGTCCCGCACGAACCGGACCAGCACGGTCCACCGACGGGAGCGGATGATCTACGTCGGCGTGAAGATGGTGGGCGGCGACGGGGAGATCGAGGGTGAGTTCCGCTTCCTCGGGCTGTTCGCACAGAAGGCGTTCGCCCAGGCGTCGAGCTCGCTCCCGGTGCTGCGCCGCAAGCTGCGCACGATCCTGGAGTGGGAGGACATCGTCGAGCACTCCTACGAGGAGCGCGCGCTGCGCACCATGTTCGAGGCGCTGCCCAAGCACGAGCTCTTCCAGGCGGACACCGCCGAGCTGCACGCCCAGCTGATGGAGATGCTCGGCGCGCAGAGCCGGCAGGACGTCCGGGTGCTGTGCCGCACCGACCGGCGCAGCGCGTCGGTGCTGGTGATCGTCCCCCGCGACCGGTTCAGCGCCAGGATCCGCAAGCGCATCCAGCAGCTGCTGGTCACGGCGTTTCGAGCCGACACGATCGACTACCACCTGTCGATCACCGACAGCGACCAGGCGGTGCTGCACTTCGTCCTGCACGTCGGCGACACCCTGCCGCCGGTCGCGACCGACGCGCTGGAGCGCGAGATCGCGGAGATCACCCGGACCTGGGAGGACGACCTGGCCGCGGAGCTGGAGCGGGCGTACGGGGACCGCGACGGGCGTCGCCTCGCCGCCGCCTACGCCGGCGCGTTCCCGCCCGGCTACACCGACGCCAAGCCGGCCACCGAGGCGGTCGCCGACATCATCGAGCTGGAGCAGCTCGAGGTCGTGCGGATGGCCCTGCGGCCGTCGCCGGACCCTGCCGCGGACCCCCCGCTGCGGTTCATGCTCTACAAGGCCGGGCCGGGCGTGGAGCTGTCGACGTTCCTGCCGATCCTGGAGAGCCTCGGTCTGACGGTGGTGGAGGAGGTCCCCCATCGGCTCGCGCTGGCGAACCGGTCGGGAGGGGATGTGACGCTGCACGACTTCGGTGTGCGGACGGCGGCGAGCGTCACCGTGGACGTCGCCCGGGACGGCCCGCGGCTGGCGGCGGCGGCCCGCGCGGTCTGGGACGGCCGTGCGGAGGGCGACACCCTCAACCATCTGGTGCTGCACGCGGGCCTGGACTGGGATGACGTCACGGTCCTGCGCGCCTACCGCCGCTACCGGCGTCAGGTGGGAACGACCTTCACGGAGGCCTACCAGGCCCAGGCGCTGGTGGCGCACCCCGACGTCGCCCGCGGGCTCATGGAGCTGTTCGCGGCGCGGTTCGAGCCGGACGTCGACGGCCGGGACGTGCGGGTGGACGAGGCCCGTGACCGGGTGCTGGCCGGCCTCGACGCCGTGGAACGTCTTGACGCCGACCGCATCCTGCGCGGCGTCCTCGGGCTCGTCGACGCCACCCTGCGGACCAACCGCTACCGCACGGGCCGCACCAGCCTGACCTTCAAGATGGACAGCTCCCGGGTGCCGGGCATGCCGAAGCCCGTCCCGTCCGTGGAGGTGTTCGTCTACGCCCCCGAGATGGAGGGCGTGCACCTGCGGGGGGGCCACGTGGCGCGGGGCGGCATCCGGTGGAGCGACCGCCAGGAGGACGTGCGCACCGAGGTGCTCGGGCTCATGAAGGCCCAGATGGTGAAGAACGCCGTGATCGTGCCGACCGGCTCCAAGGGCGGTTTCGTGCTGAAGCGGCCTCCGTCGGAGCCGAGCGCCCTGCGACCCGAGGTGCACCGGCTGTACCAGCACTACATCCGCGGGTTGCTCGACGTCACGGACAACGTCGTGGGCGAGCGCTGCGTCCCGCCGACTGGGGTCACCCGCCACGACGGCGACGACCCGTACCTGGTCGTCGCAGCCGACCGCGGCACGGCCACGTTCTCCGACACCGCCAACGCGATCAGCGAGGAGTACGGGTTCTGGCTGGGCGACGCCTTCGCGTCGGGCGGGTCAGCCGGCTACGACCACAAGGCGATGGGCATCACCGCACGGGGGGCGTGGGTCGCGGTGCAGGGCCATTTCCGCGAGCTGGACATCGACGTCCAGACCGAACCGATCACCGTGCTCGGCATCGGGGACATGTCCGGCGACGTCTTCGGTAACGGGCTGCTGCAGAGCAGCGCGGTGCGCCTGGTCGCGGCGTTCGACCACCGCCACATCTTCATCGACCCGGACCCCGACCCCGCGGTGGGTTACCGCGAGCGGCAGCGGATGTTCGAGCTGGTGGGCTCGTCCTGGGCCGACTACGACCCGTCGGCGATCAGCCCCGGCGGAGGGGTCTGGTCGCGGACGGCGAAATCGGTGCCGCTGCCGGAGGCGGTGCGCGCCATGCTGAGCACCGACGAGCAGGCCATGAGCCCGCCCGACCTCATCCGTGCGCTGCTCGGCACGCCGGTCGACCTGCTCTTCGCGGGCGGGATCGGGACCTTCGTGAAGTCCAGCCTGGAGAGCGACGCCGACGTGGGGGACCGCGCCAACGACGCGATCCGCATGGACGCCACCGCCCTCGGCGCCCGCGTGGTGGGGGAGGGGGGCAACCTCGCGATGACCCAGCGGGCGCGCATCGAGTACTCGCGCCGGGGCGGGCACTGCAACACCGACGCGATCGACAACGTCGCCGGGGTCGACACGTCCGACCGCGAGGTCAACCTGAAGATCCTGTTGCGGACCGCGATCGACCATGGACGGCTCGACCGCGGCGACCGCGACGAACTCCTGGCGGCGATGACGGACGAGGTCGGCGAGCAGGTCCTGCGCGACGTGTACCTGCAGGTCTCGGCGATCAGCCGGGAGGTCGCCGACAGCGAGCACGCCATGGTCGCCTACGACCACCTCATGGAGGAGCTGTCCGACGAGGGGCGGGCGCCGGTGAGCCGGCTCGACCGCGACGTCGAGGCGCTGCCCTCGACCGCGGAGATGCAGCGGCGTCGGGCCGCGGGCGCGGGGCTGACCCGCCCGGAGCTGTCCGTCCTGCTCGGCTACGCCAAGGTCGAGCTGGCCGATGCCCTGCTGGCGTCCTCGCTGCCCGACTGGCCACCCCTCGAGGCGGGGCTGTCCATCTACTTCCCCGCCCTGGTCTCCGACCGCTTCGCCGACCTGCTCGGTCAGCACCGGCTGCGGCGCGAGCTGGTCGCCACGGTCGTGGCCAACGACCTCGTCAACCGCATGGGCATCACCTACGTCAGCCGGACCCGCCAGGAGCTCGGGTCCGCGACGGACGAGGTGGCTGCCGCCTACTGGGCCGCCCGCACGGTGACCGACGCCGACGCGCACTGGCGTGCGGTGGAGGCGCTGGACCAGACCGCCACGCCGGCTCTGCAGCGCGAGCTCGCGGCCGAGGTCGTGACCCTGGTCGACGTGGTCACCCGCGGCTACCTCCGGCCGGCCGAGCCAGCCGACCTCACCGACACCATCGGGCGTGACCGGGCGGCGTTCACCACGCTGATGGCGTCGATGGCCTCGCTCGGATCACCGGGCCGGCTCGGCGTCCGCCGCGGGCGCATCGACCGCTACGTGGACCTCGGTGTCGACGAGGAGCTCGCGGACCGCATCGTCACCGCGTCGGAGCTCACGTTCGTGCACGACGTGGCGACGGTCGCGCGCTTCAGCGGGTGGTCGGTGCCCGCCGTCGCGGAGGTCTTCCTCACGCTTTCCGAGCTGCTGCCGTTCGACGTGCTGGCCGCGCGCGTCGAGCAGGTGCCGGCCGAGAGCCACTGGGAACGCTGGCAGATGCGCGGGCTCACCGATGACCTGCGCGACCTGCGCCGGCGGACCGCGGCCCGCGCCATCCGCGAGGGTCCGCCGACCACTGCGGTCGAGACCGCCGAGCGGTTCCTGGCCACCCGCACGCCGGCGAGCACCCGCGTCGACGCTCTCGTCCGCCGTCTGCAGGCCGAGCCCGACGCGGGCCTGGAGGGTGTCGCGGTCGCCGTACGTGCCCTCCACGAGCTGCTGGACTGACGCGTCAGCGCTGGTCTATGGGCACGTAGTCGCGTCTGGTGGCGCCGGTGTAGATCTGGCGCGGCCGGTTGATGCGGGTGTGGGGGTCCTCCTTCATCTCCTTCCACTGGGCGATCCATCCCGGGATCCGCCCGATGGCGAAGAGCACGGGGAACATGTTGAGGGGCAGCCCCATCGCCCGGTAGATCAGCCCGGAGTAGAAGTCGACGTTGGGGTACAGCTTGCGCTCGACGAAGTAGTCGTCGGACAGCGCGGTCTCCTCCAGGCTGCGGGCGATCTCGAAGAGCGGGTCGTCGCCGACGAGCTTGGCGATGACCCGATCGGCGGTCTCCTTGATGATCTTCGCCCGGGGGTCGTAGTTCTTGTAGACGCGGTGCCCGAATCCTGGGAGGCGGAAGGGGTCGTCCTTGTCCTTGGCGCGGCGGACGAAGGTCTCGACGTCGTCGTCGGAGGCCTGGATCTGGAGGAGGGTCTCCACGACATCCTGGTTGGCGCCGCCGTGCAGGGGCCCCCACAGCGCGGTGATGCCCGCGGAGATGGAGCCGTACAGGTTCAGGTGGCTGGAGCCGACCATGCGCACGGTCGACGCGGAGCAGTTCTGCTCGTGGTCGGCGTGGAGGATGAAGAGCAGCGTGAGCGCGCGGGCCACCTCGGGGTCCACCTCGTAGGGCTCGGCCGGGACCGCGAACATCATGTGCAGGAAGTTCTCCGCGAAGCCGAGGGCGTTGTTGGGGTAGATGTAGGGCATCCCGATGGACGTCTTGTAGGCCCAGGCCGCGACCGTGGGCAGCTTGGCCATCAGCCGGTAGATGGAGACCTCGACGTCTTCCGGCTTGGAGGGGTCGTAGCGGTCCTGGTAGAAGGTCGAGAGGGCGCACACCGCGGAGGCGAGGATGGCCATGGGGTGGGCGTCGGTGGGGAAGGCGTCGAAGAACCGGCGCATGTCCTCTCGCAGCAGGGTGTGGCGGGTGATGTTGTGGCTGAACAGCGCAAGCTGGTCGGCCGTCGGCAGCTCCCCGTGGATGACCAGGTAGGCGGTCTCCAGGAAGGTGGAGTGCTCCGCCATCTGCTCCAGCGGGTAGCCGCGGTAGCGCAGGATCCCGGCCTCCCCGTCGATGAACGTGACCGCGCTCGTGACCGAGCCGGTATTGATGTAGGCAGGGTCGTAGGTGACGTGCCCGGTGTCGCGGCGCAGGTTGGTGATATCGAACGCTCGCTCCCCCTCTGACCCCGTGATGAAGGGGGCTTCGAAGGTCTGCCCGTCGAACACGATGCGTGCGTGGTCGCTCATGTACCCATCCTCGGCCCTCGGTGGTGTTTCCTGGGGCAGAGCGTACCCCCGGCACCCAGGCTGTTAATAGGGATTGGCGGCCTCGGCGAAGGCCGGATCGAGGTCCTCGGCACGCTCGCCCGGAAACGAGACGGTGGCGGGGTTGCCGTCGGAGACGTAGCGCTGGTCGGGGTTGTCCTGGAACCACTGGAGCCAGAACTCCGAGCCGTAGTTGGCCTCCCCGCCGTCCCAGCTCGATGAGCGGATGCGCGGGATCGCCAGGGGATCGAACTCCGAGGAGTAGGGCGACGGGGCGGGTCCGGCGCCGACGAGCAGCACGCCCGCATGGGCGTACGGGTCTCCCTCGTGCTCACCCGCGTAGGCGAGGTCCCGCGGGTCCGGCCAGATCCCCAGCGGCAGCGACAGCGTGACGACCTCCGCCTCCGGCACGTGGTCGGTGATCACGCGCGCGCCGAGGGCGAGCTCGCGGCGCACGTCGGCTGCGCTCGCCTGGCCGAGGTTCGCGTGACGCAGCGTGTGGTTGCCCAGCTCGAACCCATGCTCGTGCAGCCAGGTCAGCAGGGGTCCGCTCTCCGCGACGCCGAACGGGCCGGCGTTGATGTAGAGCGAGGCGACCGGGTCGGCGTCCTCCCAGGTCGCCGCGACGTCCATGAGGATCCCGATCGCGGTGTCGGGATCGACCTCGCCGGCGGGCGTCAGCGCGAACTGCTCACTGCTGGAGTCGTCGAACGTCAGCGCGACGGGCGTTGTCCCCGCCGGCACGTGGATCTCGCCGCGCACGAGATCGACCACGCGTACGGGGCGGTAGCCGGCGTCGTACAAACCCTCGAGCTCCGCGCGGAACTCCTCAGGCGAGCGGTCGTACTCACCACCACCGCCGTCGGTGACGCGGTGGTGCATGATGACGGGGATCTGGCCGAGCTCGTTGGCCTCGACCGATGCCGGGTCAACCGGGGGGTCCGTCTGCTCCGGGGTCGTCTCGACCGCCGGCGCGTCCGGGTCGGCGGGCGCCGGACCGGTCGCTGTCGGCGCCCCCTCGTCCGCTTGGCAGGCCCCGAGGGCCAGCGCAGCGGCGCAGAGGATGATGATCGCCCGACGTGCCACAGGGGATTCCTTGCTCGTCATTTGAACTTGCTCATATCGGCTGGAACCGGCAGGATAGCGCTCCTGCAAGTCGCCCCGTTCCGTGGGGCCGTTGCCGGGCGCCGAGACCCCGATGCCCGTGTCCGTACCGTGCCCCGTTGGGTTCGCGCCCTCGAGGATCGCCATGACCGCTCGTGTCCGGCTCACCACCCGCGGACGTGCCGCCATCGGTACGTTCGGCGCTGGCGTCGGCCTGGGCATCGCGCTGAGCCTGCAGACGGGCATGGTGGCGTTCGCCGCCGACGGTCCCAACGGTGGCGCCGTCCTCGGCCAGGCCGCGCTGCCGGACCTGGAGTTCCGGGTCGAGGTTCGGCGATTCCTCGGCATGGACGGCGCTGAGCTGCACCTGGGCGACGAGGACGTCACCGACCGCGCGGAGATCCAGGACGACGTCGTGGTCTACCGCCCGGAGGACCTGCCCGACGGCAGCTACACGCTGGTGCTCACCGTTGACGGGGGGTTCCCGTTCGGTGCCGCACGCCAGCAGTGGGACTTCACGATCGACACGGCGCCCCCGGCGCTCGCGGTCACCGAGCCCGCCGAGGAGGTCGAGCCGGGCGAGCCGGTCACCATCGCCGGAACGGTGGACCCCGACGTGACGCTGCTGGCCGACGGCACGGCGGTCCCCGTCGAGGACGGCCGGTTCAGCCTCGACATGGCGGAGGCGCCCGAGGCGCCAGTGGTGTTCACCGCCACCGACCCGCTCGGCAACGTCGCCGAGGAGGGGTTCGTCGTCCCGGTGGCGCGTGCCCGCCCCGATGCGGTCCGCGCGGTCCACATGACGGCCTACTCATGGGTCACCCCGAGCCTTCGCGACCCGGTCCTTCAGATGATCGCCGAGGGCAAGATCAACACGGTCGAGCTCGACCTCAAGGACGAGTCGGGCGACATCGGATACGACTCGCAGATCCCGCTCGCGCAGGAGATCGGGGCGTCCAGGGGGATCTACGACCTCGACGAGGCCCTCGCCGAGCTGCATGCCCTCGACGTGCACGTGATCGGTCGGATCGTGGCGTTCCGCGACCCGATCCTCGGCGACGCGATGTGGGAGCGCGGGGAGCGCGACCAGGTCCTGCAGACGGCGGACGGCAGCCGCTACGCGGGGTACGGCGGGTTCACCAACTTCGCGCATCCCGCGGTGCGCCAGTACAACATCGACATCGCCGTCGAGGCGGCCGAGGCGGGGATCGACGACATCCTCTACGACTACGTCCGCCGGCCCGACGGCAGGCTGGAGAACCTGGTGATCCCCGGCTTGGAGAACTCCTGCGAGGTGCTGGAGAGCGATGGGTGCACCCCGGAGAACTCGGTCGTGGCCTTCCTGGCGGAGAGCCGTACGGCACTCGAGCCCCACCGGGTCTGGCACGGTGCGTCGGTCTACGGCATCGCCTCGGACCGTCCCACCGAGATCGCCCAGGACATCCCGGGCATGGCGGCGTACACCGACTACATCGCGCCGATGGTCTACCCGTCCCACTGGGCGCGCGGGGAGTTCGACGTCGCCGACCCGAACAACCAGCCCTACGACATCGTGCACCGCTCCGTCGGGGCATTCCTGGAGGTGGTGGAGGGCACGGAGACCCGCATCGTGCCGTGGCTGCAGGACTTCAGCCTCGGCGTCAGCTACGGCCCCGAGCAGGTCCGTGCGCAGATCGATGCCGCCGCCGATGCCGGGACGGACGAGTGGATCCTCTGGTCAGCGAGTGTGCGCTACACGACCGACGCCATCGACCCTCAGGAGTAGGAGACTAGGCCGCGCCCTGGCGCCGCAGCAGCTCCCGCGCCGCATCCTCGGAGAGCGCCCCCTCGGTGAATCTGCAGATGCTGGCCACCGCCTCCTCGGTCGTGACCAGGTCGGCGGCGATGGCCTCACGTAGCTTGGTGACGTGCTCGGCGAGGGCGGCCTCGTCGACCGGCTTGGTCGGCCGGCGGGGCTTGGGCCGGGCTCGGGGCTGGGGGCGCGGGGCCCGGGCGGGCCGGGGTTCACGAGCCGGTCGGGGCGCCTCGGGGTCGTGTCGTGCGTCGTGGATGGACTTGGCGATCAGCACCACCACGACGATGATGACGGTGAGCACGATGAAGATCGGCATGGTGGTCGCACCTTTTCCCGGTTCGGGTCTCACGGCGGTCCGGTCCTGCGCTGCGCGTCCCGCGCCGCAAGGATGAGTCCCCCGCTCGCTCCTGCGATTGTGGCACGCCTGCGCGCCCACCTCGACCGCATCTCCCCGCCGACCGAGGCGGCCGAGGCGGCTGGGCGCCTGGGCGGGCGGTGCGAGCGGCGCTGCCGCCCTATGCCGTGCGGTGGCTGCGGCAGGACCGGTAGCGGGGCGTGGCGTGCTGCTACCGGGGGACGGTCACGAGCGGGGGGCGTTCCAGGATCTCGACCATGCGGTGGCGCTCGGTGACGCGACCATTGTCGGTGCGTTCGAACTGCGTGTAGGCGTGGGGCAGCGCATCGGCCAGGGTGGCCCGCTGCGCCTCGCACAGCCGGCGCATGGCGACCTGCGCGATGGCGTAGGCCATGACGGACAGGTCCGCCAGGGGCTGGTTGCGGTGGATGCGCTCGCCGAGGTCGACCTGCGCGATGGCGTCCCGGCCGACGTGGCCGAGGGCGTCGACCAGCAGCCCGAGCTCCACCCCGTACCCGGTGAAGAACGGCAGCGCCTCCAGCAGGGCCCGACGGCCCGCGTACTCCCCGGCCAGCGGTTGGACGAGGCCGGCCAGCTCGGGCCAGAAGAGGTTCAGGAGGGGCCGGGCGAGCAGCTCGGTGACCCGCCCGCCGCCGGAACGGTCGATGCCGCCGTCGGTGGCCAGCGGCCGGTCGTAGAAGCCCTTGACGAGATGGATGTCGGGGTCGGCCAACAGCGGGCCGAGCAGTCCCCAGACGAAGCGGGCGTCGGGGTTGCGGATATCGGCGTCGACGTACACGACGAGGTCGCCGGAGGTCACCGACAGGCCGCGCCAGAGCGCATCGCCCTTGCCCTGGGTGGCCCCGAACTGGGCCAGGAGCCCGCTGTCCTGGAGCACGTGCGCCCCGGCTTCGGTGGCGCTCACGGCCGTGCTGTCGGTGGACCCGCCGTCGATGACCACCACCTCGTCGACCAGGCGCCCGCGCAGGGAGCCGATGGCCTCCACCATCGCCCCGATGGTGGCCTCCTCGTTGCGGGCGGGCAGCACCACGCTGACGGTGGTCCCCGCGGCCGCTTTGCGCCGGCTCAGCTCAGCGACGTCGAACTGGCCGCAGGCGAACGTGCGATCGCGGAACCAGCCCGGCCCGTCGCGGCTGATCATTGCACCTCGAGGGTGCCCTCCATGCCGGCCGCACGGTGGCCGGGGACGCTGCAGTAGTAGGTGTAGGCGCCGGCTGCGAGCTCAAGGGTGCCGGTGCCGGTCTCCCCGCCGTCGGCCTCGACGACCAGCGTGTCGCCCGCCTCCTCCACGGTCACGTCGTGCAAGGCCGCACCCTGATTGTCGAGGAAGAACGTGACCTCGCCGGCCTCGCCGGTCTCCGGAGCCTGCTCGAAGTCGATGTCCACGGCGACGAACACCAGCGCCCCCTCGGGGGCCTCGGCGCCCGTCTCGCCCTCGGCGCCCGCCTCGGCGGCGTGCTCCTCCTCGTGCTCGATCGGACGGATGCCGGCGGCGGCCCCGGCGGCGCCCGCGGCGGTCACCCCCACCATCGCGACCACCAGCCCGATGCCGAGCGCCTGGGACGACACGTGTGGACGCGCCGCCACCATGCCCGCGAGCACGAGCACGTAGCTCGCGACGAGCAGGGCGAGGAACACCGCGCCCACACTGGAGATGGCGAGGAAGATGCGCGAGAGGCTGAACGCGAACAGGCCGAACGCGGCGAGGGCCCCCACGGGCAACATGAGCGGGACGAACACCCGCGCGCGGAAGTCCTGGTTCATTCGGTCCTCGTGGTCGACTGGAGTGTGGCGGCTTCGGTGTCGCCCTGTAGATCGCGCCAGTACAGGGCGTCGGGCCCGCCGGACTCGCTCTCGCTCGCCCAGCGGAAGAACAGCACGGCGATGGTGCCCCAGAGGATCAGGCCTCCACCGATCTTCATCAGCAGTCCGGCGATCTGCTGGTCCTCGATCACCGTCATGAACGCCCACAGCCGCGGCGCCTCCGCGTAGGCGGGGTACAGCGGACCTTCGGAGAAGGTCAGGAACGACGCCGGTACCGTCGGCACGATCGAGTGCGCGAAGAGGTAGGCCATGCGCCCCGGGTAGGTCAGGTGCGGCAGCTCTGGCAGCGGCGACAGCACCGGCCACCACAGCACCACGCCGAGCACGACGGTGGCGACGTGGAGGGCGAGGTGGAAGGCGGCGACACGCACGGATGCGTCGACGACGGCCGGCCAGTGCGTGGCGGCGATGAACGCGTTCACGGTCACGAGGGCGACCAGCGGCTTGGTCAGCAGGCGTGCCGTGGACCACACGGGGGCGGGGCGCAGGAGACGCCGCCACAGCCATCCGGGGGTGCCCAGGATCAGCAGCGGTGGGGCCGCGTACAGGAACAGCATGTGCTGGACCATGTGCACGCTGAACAAATAGTCCTCCGCGATGCCGTGGATCGGCCAGTCGGAGGCGATCCACAGGACCGCGACGCCGGCGAAGAAGCACAGCCGCTGATGGGCGGTGGCGGCCTGGCGCCCCGGTGCATGCGAGGGCCCCCACGCCGACAGCGTGTACAGGTAGCCACCGACCAGGGCGACCGCGAGCAGCCACGCGTCCGGGTGCGGCTGCCAGGAGAAGGCGTCGGCGGGCATGGGGGTCAGGCCTGGATCATCTGGGCGGAGAGGAACATCGTGGCGACGACGATGCCGAAGACCGTGGCCGCGAGGGCGAGCCCCACCATGAAGACCCGCCGGAAGAAGGTGTGGTCGAAGCGCAGGTGCATGAACCACGCGACCACCAGCAGGAACTTCACGACGGTGAGGAACAGCAGTGCCGGGACCGCCACCGTGCGCACGACCGGCGCGAAGTAGAGCGCCACCTCGAGGGCGGTCAGGACCGCGAGGATGACGCCGATCATGACGTACTCGCTGACGCCGGGATGCCAGCCGTGCTCGGACTCTGCCATGGTCGATTACTCCGCGGGGATGAGGTACACGACGGTGAACAGGACGATCCACACGATGTCGACGAAGTGCCAGTACAGGCCGATGCTCTCCACGGTGCCGGCATGGGAGGGGGTGAGCCGGCCGGTCAGGGACGCGGCCCAGATGCCGAGCAGCATGAGGATGCCGACGGCCACGTGGACCCCATGAAAGCCGGTCAGCACGAAGAACGACGAGGAGAAGGCGCTGGTGGTCAGCCCGAAACCCTCCTCGACGAAGAACGTGAACTCGTAGATCTGCCCGGCGAGGAAGACCGAGCCCATGCCCGCGGTCGCCAGGGTCCAGACCCGGAAGCGGCGCATGTCCCCACTCTGGACGGCGGCCAGAGCCAGCACCATGCCGAGCGAGGACATGAGCAGGATGAACGTCGACACCGAGGTGAAGGGGATGTCGAAGATCTCGCTCGGTCCCGGACCGTCCGCGGTGCGGTCGAGGTAGATGAGGTAGGTGGAGATCAGCGCCCCGAAGAACAGGCACTCGGAACCGATGAGGCTCCACATCCCCATCTTCTCGTTGGACAGCCCGAGGCTGGTGTGGTGGGCGTCCTCCCCGCGCTCTGCGGGCTGGATCGTCGCGTCAGCCACTTAGTGCTCCTCCGCGCTCGGTTCGAGGGCCCACCCGAAGAGGCCGGCGATCGTGATGACGCCGCCGACGGCGATCAGGATGGGGGTGAACAGGACGCCGTACGCCATGATCGGCATGCCGAATGCGGCGACCAACGGGTAGTACGACGGGTCGGGCATGTGGATGTCGTGCGCCACGTCGCCCGCGTCGGCCCCTGCCTCGCCGGACCCGCCGGACGGCACCCGCAGCGGCGTGCGGCTCGGGTCCCCGGACGCGTACTTGCGGTTCCAGAAGTCGTCGCGTGTGCGCACCACGGGGACCTCGTTGAAGTTGTGCACCGGGGGTGGGGAGGTCGTGGACCACTCCAGGGTGCGGGCGTCCCAGGGGTCGTCGCCCGCGGGCAGGCCGCCCTTGCGGCTCTTCAGCACGTTGATGACGAACACCAGGAAGCCGAGCGCGATCATGTAGCCGCCGACCGTGGCGACGAGATTCCAGAGGTTCCACCCCATGCCGTCGGGATAGGTCGCGACCCGGCGCGGCATGCCCTGCAGGCCGAGGACGTGCATCGGGCCGAAGGCCAGGTTGAAGCCGACGAGCATGAGCCAGAAGTGCAGCTTGCCGAGCCGCTCGTCCATCATCCGGCCCTTGACCTTCGGGAACCAGTAGTAGAAGCCGGCCATCAGCCCGAAGACGGCGCCGCCGAACATCACATAGTGGAAGTGGGCGACCACGTAGTAGGTGTCGGTCTGCTGGTAGTTGTGGGGCACGATGGCGTGGGTGACCCCGGACAGCCCGCCGATGGTGAACATCGCCACCATCCCGATGGCGAAGAGCATGGGGGTGCGAAAGCGGATCTGGCCGCCCCACATCGTCCCGAGCCAGTTGAAGATCTTGATGCCCGTCGGCACGGCGATGAACATCGTGGACAGCGCGAACGCGGCGTTGGCCACGGGGCCGAGACCGACCGCGAACATGTGGTGGGCCCACACGCCCCAACCCATGAAGCCGATCGCGATGCCCGAGAAGACGATCGCGGTGTAGCCGAACAGCGGCTTGCGGCTGAAGACGGGCAGGACCTCGCTGATGATCCCGAACGCCGGCAGGATGATGATGTACACCTCGGGATGGCCGAAGAGCCAGAACATGTGCTGCCAGAGCACCGGGTCACCGCCCAGGGCAGGGTTGAAGAAGTTCGCCCCGTAGCCGATGTCGAACATCAGCTGCCACAGGGCCACGCCGATGACCGGCATGGCGAACAGCATGAGCACGCTGGTCACCAGGGTCATCCAGATGAACACCGGCATGCGCATGAGCGTCATCCCCGGGGCGCGCATGTTGAGGATGGTGACGATGAAGTTGACGGCGCTGGCCAGCGACGCGATGCCCGCCAGCTGCAGTCCCAGCGAGTAGAACATCATCCTGGCGCTCTGCTCGCTGGCGAAGCCGAGCGTCTCCCCGAGGGGGTCACCGCCGAGGACGTTCAACGGGGCGTAGGCGAACCAGCCGCCGTCGGGGGCGCCGCCCAGCAACACGCTGGAGTACAGGAAGATGCCGGCGAACAGGAACACCCAGTAGGACAGGGCGTTCAGGCGGGGGAAGGCGACATCGCGCGCGCCGATCATGAGCGGCAGCAGGTAGTTGAAGGCTGCGGACCCCAGCGGCATGACCCCGAAGAAGATCATGGTCAAGCCGTGCATCGTGAACAGCTGGTTGTACTGGTCGCGGGTCAGGAACGCCATGTCCGGGCTGGACAGCTGCGTGCGCAGCAGCAGCGCCTCGATACCGCCCAGCGAGAAGAACAGGAACGCCGTGGCGAAGTAGAGGATGCCGATCTTCTTGTGGTCGATCGTGGTGAACCAGCTGCCGAAGCCGGTGGTGGCCTTCGGGCGGCGGAAGGCACTCCCGCCGGTCGTTGGCTGCTCTTGGGTCGTGGTCACTGGTCGCCCCCAGGGATGCGGAACACGAGGCTCATGGCGATCTCCTGTCGCACGGTGCTCACTCGAGGGTCTGCAGGTACTCGACGAGGGCGTCGACCTGGTCGTCGGGGAGACCGAGGTCAGGCATCTGCGCGCCCGGCTTGATCTCCGACGGGTTGCGCAGCCACGCCGCGAGCGTCTCGTCGTCGTCGTTGTCGAAGATGCCGCCCGCGAACACCTCGCGGCTCGCGAAGTGCGTCAGGTTGGGCCCGACCCGCTGGTCGTTGTTCTCCGGGTGGCCCTCGATGACGTGGCAGGCGACGCAGTGCACCCCGAACAGCTCCTGGCCCTCGGCAGCCAGGCCCTCCAGGTCGGTGCCTGCCGGCTGCGACTGCGCGGCGAGCCAGCCGTCGAAGTCCTCGGTGGTGTGCGTCACGACCTCGAAGCGCATCTCGGCGTGGGCGAGGCCGCAGAACTCCGCGCACTGGCCCGGGTACCGCTGCCCGGGCTCCTCGGCCTCCAACCGCATGATGCGCTCGTAGCCGGGGATGACGTCCTGCTTGCCGGCGAGGCTCGGGACCCAGAAGCTGTGGATCACGCCGGCCAGCGACTGGTCGCTGCGTGACCCCGTCGGGTCAGCCTCGTCGTAGCTGTCGGGGATCGCCGGGCTGAGCGACTCCATCTGCAGGCGCACCGGCCGGTCGACCGGGATGTGCAGCTCGTTGGCGGTGACCACCCCCTGCCCCTCGTCGCCGAGGTACTGGAACTCCCACCAGAACTGCTTGCCGATGACGCGGACCTGGAGGGCCTCCTCGCCCGGGTCCTCCGCGAGGGCGAAGATGCCCCCGATGGTCGGCACGGCGATGACCGCAAGGACCAGCGCGGGGATGGCCGTCCAGATGAGCTCCAGGCGGGTGTTGCCGGCCACCTGCTTCGGGGGGTCGGTCTGGCCGCGATCGCGGAACCGGACCACCGCCACGATGATGGCTCCCTGCACCAGGATGAAGACGCCCACGGCGATGGGGAACACCAGGTCCCACAGCCGGTCCTGCGATCGGGCGATGGGGCCCTGCGGGTCGAGGGCGCTCTGGGGGAACTCCCCGGCCGTGTCGCCGCCGATGGCGCAGCCGCTGACCACCAACACGGCCCCCAGCAGCAGCCCCCAGCCCACGAGGCGGCGTCGAGCCCTCATCTCTCCTCCGTGTTCAGCAGACGACGAGCAGGAAACAACTCAGGCAGGGTGGCGGCGCACATCCTGCCCTGGGTTCCTTACGCAGACTCAAGACCGGTTGACTTGTTCGGCGCCAAGGGGATGGCGCGCACCGCTCGCCGCTAGTGTGGCATGGACGGCGGCCGGACACGAAATGCCGTCCCCGGAAGTGCTCCGCCGGTGGCGGTCTCCTACGCTGATCCACCCTCGACGACGGGGAAGTCCACCCGCGCCACCTCGTTGCCGTCCGCGTCGAGCACCAGCTGGTAGCCCTCTAGGACACCCCTTGCTTGCGCTTGTTGACGGCGTCGTCGATCAGGCGCCACAGCTGCTCGCGCACCTCCATGAGCGCCGCCCTCATGTCGGGCTCCTTCGACGTGGCCACGAGCGGCGCGAAGTGCGGCAACCCGCACTCCAGGGTCACCTTCTGCGACGTCGTGTCCCGCTCCTTGACGGTCAGCAGGAGGTCCGTGCCGTCAGCGGGGAAGCGCTGCAGGCGCCGGTCGAGCTTCTCCAGCCGCTGCACCACCCGGTCCCGCTCGGCGGCGGTGAAGCCGTCTCCCAGGCGCAGCTGGGCGAGGGACGCCCGGCCGGTGTCCTCGTCCTCCTTGCCTGCACCGGTGCCCAGCCCGAGCTCCTCGACGTCGAGCTTGCGCAGACGTTGCCGGATGAGCTCCCCGGAGAGGCCGGTGGCCTCCTGCACCACGTCCACCAGTCCGGAGAAGTCGTCGCCGATGACCTCGAGCTTCTGGCGATCGACCTCGGGGAACTCCTGCAGGACGAAGGGGCGCAGCGCGGTGAAGTGGCGTTCCCATACCCGGGGGGTGAGGGGGCGCATCGATGTCTCCTCTGTCGAGCCGTTCTGCGGGTGTCCTGGGTACAGTGCTGCCCTGACTCGCCGCATCGCACACCTGCCCGAGGAGGCCTGTGATGGCTGACACCCCGCTCCCACCGCCTCCTTCCGCCCCGAACGGCCAGGTGCCCCCGCCCCCGGCGCCTGCCAGGCGACCGCCCCCTGGAGCGGGAGTCAGCCGGGTCGTCGTGTGGGTCGTCGTCGGTCTCGTCGTCGTGGTCGCCGGGTGCAGCACGGTGCTGTACGTCGGTGGCTCACGGCTCGTGCGCACGGCAAGGGCGCCGGTCGACACGGCCAACGAGTTCCTGGACGGGGTCCGCGCCGGGGGGCCGGCGGCGGCCGGCCGCGAGGTGTGCCCCGGCGCCTTCGAGCTGGCGGACGAGCTCGCGACATCGGAGGGGCAGCACCTGTCAGAGGTCCACGTCGCCGGCAGCGGGACCGCGGCCGTGTCGGGCACCGTGACCCTGGCGGGGGGGCGGACCAGGCCCCTCACCGTCGAGCTGCGCCGCCTCGACGACGGCTGGTGCGTGTCCGCGACCCGGTTCGAGACCGCTCCAGGCTAGGACGCCGCCCGCCGACCGCCCCGAGGTGCCGTGCCCGACATCCGACGCAACCCAGACCTTGACGACGCGTTGGCCGACGGTCTGGTCATGCTGTGGGCTGCGGTGTCCAACGCCGGCGGCGCGGTGGGGTTCGTGCCGCCGGTCACGGGGGCCGAGGTGCGACCGGTGGCCGAAGCGGCGTTCGGGCGGGTGCGCGCCGGTGTCGACGACCTCGTGGTCGCCTACGAGGGCCAGACGCCGGTCGGGCTCGGTTTCCTCGCCACCAACGACTGGGCCCTGGCCCGGCACTGGGGCGTCGTCAAGCGTCTGCAGCGCCACCCCGACCACCGCGGGCGGGGGGTCGGCAGGGTGCTGCTCGCCGAGCTCGAGGCCGCGGCCCGCGATCGGGGACTGGGCCGTCTCGTCCTGACCGTGCGCGGGGGCACCGGGCGCGAGGGGTTCTATCTGGCTGCGGGGTTTCGGATGGACGCGCGGCTGCCGGGACGGATCCGGGTCGGCGACCACGACGTGCGGGAGGAGCTGGTGATGTCCAAGGTGCTCGATGGTGACGACCCGGTGGCACCGGGCTCGCCGGGCTCGCCGGCGACCTTGGAGGTCCGCCGGCTCGACCCGGGGCTCGCGCTGCCGTCCTACGCCCACCCCGGGGACGCCGGTCTGGACCTGGCAGCCCGGGAGCCGGTGACCCTCGGGCCGGGGGAGCGGGCGGTCGTGCCGACGGGCGTGGCCGTCGCGGTGCCGCCGGGCTGCGTGGGGCTCGTGCACCCGCGGTCGGGCCTGGCCGCCCGGTGCGGGCTCGGGATCGTGAACGCACCGGGGACCATCGACGCCGGCTACCGCGGGGAGATCAAGGTCGTGCTGATCAACCTCGACCCGCGGCAGACGATCACCCTGGCCCGGGGCGACCGTATCGCCCAGCTGCTCGTGCAGCGGGTCGAGGCGGTGACCGTCACCGAGGTCGCCGAGCTGGCGCCGACCCCCCGCGGTCAGGCTGGCTTCGGCTCCACCGGTCCCTGATCGCCGATCGCTGCATCGTCGGCTGCGTCGGCCGCGTGAGATCGCCGGCCAAGGCTTGCACCGCAGGGCTGCGTGCGGCACGATTGCAGAGTCACGCGGACGTGGCGCAGCTGGTAGCGCGCCACCTTGCCAAGGTGGAGGTCGCGGGTTCGAATCCCGTCGTCCGCTCTGCTCCACCACGGTTCGCCGCACCGTGGCGGTGCGGTCACATCCGGCAGGTCGCCAGTCCGCGCTTCTCCAGGTACTGCTGGTGGTAGTCCTCGGCCAGGTGGAACGGCGGTGCCGGCGCGATCTCGGTGACGATCGCCTTGCGGTAGCGACCCGAGGCGGAGACCGCGGCCTTGGACGCCTCGGCAGCCTTCTCCTGCACCTCGTCGTGCACGAAGACCACCGAGCGGTACTGCGTGCCCACGTCGGGGCCCTGGCGGTCGCGCTGGGTGGGGTCGTGGGCCTCCCAGAAGACCGCGAGCAGCTCCTCGTAGCTCACCCGCGCCGGGTCGTAGGTCACGGCAACGACCTCGGCGTGGCCGGTGCGGCCCGTGCACACCTGTTGGTAGGTCGGCTGATCGGTCGTGCCCCCCGCGTAGCCGACGGCGGTGGCGCTCACCCCCCGGACCTGGCGGAACGCCGCCTCCACACCCCAGAAGCAGCCGGCGCCGAACATCGCTGTCTCCATGCGCGAACCTCCTCGTCGGGTGGTGCCATCCACCGTACTGCCTACATGTTGGAGGAGTGTCCGGGAAAGAGCTTGGCGTCAGGGTCGATGGCGATGGCGGCGTTGTTGACCGCGGTCGCCGCCTCCCCGAAGCCCACCGAGATGAGCTTGACCTTGCCCGGATAGTCCGTGATATCGCCTGCGGCGAAGATGCGCGGCAGGTTCGTCGCCATGTCCGTGTCGACCAGCAGCGAGCGCTTGTCCTGGTCCAGCCCCCAGCGCTTCAGCGGGCCGATGTCGGCCTTGAAGCCCAGCGCGGCGACGATGGCCTGGACCTTCAAGGTCTCGCGCTCGTCGGTCTTGTTGTTGAAGACCTCGACGGCGGTGACCTCGTCGACCCCGTGGATCTTGGCGACTTCGGTGAACGTCAGCACCCGCGCCTCGGAGTCCATGACCTGCTGCACGGTGTGCTCGTGGGCCCGGAACCGATCGCGCCGGTGGGCCAGCGTCACGCTGGCGGCGATGCCCTGCAGGTTCAGCGCCCAGTCGAACGCGCTGTCGCCGCCCCCGACGATCAGGACGTCCTTGCCCTCCATCACATCGAGCTTGGGGACGAAGTAGACCAGGCCGTCCCCGTCGAAGTCCTCGGCCGCGGGCAGCGGCTTCGGGGTGAAGGTGCCGATCCCCCCCGTGATGAGGATCGCTCTGGCGTGCACCCGCGCGCCCCTGTGGCTGGTGACCGTCATGGTCTCGTCGTCGTGGCGCTCCAGCTCCTCCGCGCGGTGGCCGAGCACGTAGGTGGGTTTGAACTGGCTGGCCTGCTCCACGCAGTTGTCGATGAAGTCCTGGCCCTTGATGGACGGGAACCCACCGATGTCGAAGATCAGCTTCTCGGGGTACATGGCCGCGACCTGCCCACCGGGCTCGGGCAGCGAGTCCATGATGGCGGTCGTCAGGCCGCGGAAGCCCGCGTAGTAGGAGCCGTACAGGCCCGCCGGCCCGGCGCCGATGATCAGCAGGTCGACCTCGATCGTCTCGTCACCCCCGCTGGTCACCGGGGCAGGGGCCGTGTCGCTCACGCCGCATCCTTTCACAAGATGGTCTGGTCACAAGATGGTCTGGACCCCTACGCTAACGCCCCGTGGTCCCCGGGGGCATCCCCCCAGGGCGGGAATCAGCGGGCGAGCTGGTCAAGCTGCCAGTGCTGGAAGGAGCTCAGGGCCGCGTGGCCGCCGAGCAGCGTCACGCGGGCGAGCCCGCGCCCCGCCCGGTCGGCCAGGAAGGCGCTGGCGTGGGGATCACGGTGGACGTCGGTGCCCGGCACGATCATGAGCAGCTGGCGGCGCTTGGCGGCGAGCGGCCCACCGGCCAGGGCGTCGGGGAAGCGCTCGCCGAGCGCGACCACCAGCCCGCTGTCGTCGAGCTCGGGGATCTGCGGCTGTGCCCACTCGTTCACCCGCGCGGCCGTGGCGTACCGGGACGGGCCGAAGACGCGGGTGACCAGGTAGCCCTCCCGGCGCAGCTCGTCCACCACGCCCTCGCCGACGGCCGCCGCCCCACCGGCCACCACGACCTCGGTCGTGCCGGCCTCCTCCAAGGCCGTGAGCGTCGAGGTCGGCAGAGCGTCCGAGCTGGTCAGCAGGATGGGCATCCCGAGCATCCCGGCGGGTCCGGAGGCGGACAGCGCGTCGGGGAACGCCCCGCCGACCACCAGAAACGCCCGGGGGTGGCCCGCCCCCAGCTCCTCGGCGATGGCCGCTGCGGTGGCGTACCGGTCGCGCCCGGCAACCCGGCGTACCTGGTAGCTGCTCGCCAGGCGGGACTGGACCCCGGCGCCGATGGCGTTACTGCCGCCGAGCAGCGTCACGCTGGTGGGACGCAGCGCCGCCAGCGCGAGCAGGGTCTCCTGGGGCAGGTCGCCCTGTTCGGTCAGCAGCAGCGGCGCGTTCCGCCGGACCGCCAGCGGTCCGCCGGCGAGCGCGTCGGCGAAGGTGGCCTGGGTGGCCAGGAAGACCTCTTGGGCACCGTTGGGATGCGACTCCCGGGCGATGGCCGCGGCCGTGCCGGCGCGGGAGGCGCCGGCAAGCCGATCCGAGGCGTCGAAGTCGTAGGCGTGGTGCACGAACAGCCCCGTGGCGACCGGACGCAGCGCCGCGTCACAGCACGCCCGGTTGCGCAGCGCGCCGTCGGTGACCATCTGCGTCGACCCGCCCCCGTCCAGGGCCAGGCCGTCGACCGCGCCCATCTGGCGCAGGAGGTGCGCCAGCTCGTGCATGGTCATGCCGACCGAGTAGCCGGGTCGGCGCCCGTCCACGGTGACGAGCAGCACGCGGCCGTCCGCGGTCCGCCCGATCGCCGACCGGGGATGGCGCACGTCGGAGTGCGTGCCGGGGGAGAAGCCCTCCGTCTCCCAGGTGCTCGGGTCCGTGCGCTCGCCGTCGCGGACGATCAACGGACCCGCCGCCAGCCCGTGGCGGATCTGGCCCCAGAGCCCGCCGTCGGTGTGCTCGGGCTGCAGGCCCACCCGGACGACCGCGCTGCTGCCGGCGGCCGCGCCGGAGAACTGCGTCGCGTGGTCGCCGTGGGACACGATCACCGCGCCCCCCGCCGGGATCGTGGCGCTGCCCTCCCCGACCTGGACCGAGCTGACCGTGCCCTGGGCCGAGCCGCTCGGGCGGGGCGCGAGCCCGGCGACCACGAACGCGCGCACCGGCAGGGTGGCGGTCTCGTCGCGGAGCGCCCGCACGTTCACGGTCGCCCCGAACGCCGGCGTGTACACGAAGCTGGCGTGGTTGCCGTCGGGGGCGGGCGGCGTATCGGCGTGGTAGCGGTTGACGCCGTTCAGACGGACCGGGGAGGCGGTGCCCACGGCCACGTCCTGGTTCGAGGCCAGCCGGTCCATGATCAGCTGGCCGTCGGGGAGGCTGGCCACCGTCCCGCGCGGCCCGCCGCCCTGGGTCTGGGCCTCAGACTGCAGCAGGTGGTCCACGGCGAAGAAGCCGTTGGGGTCCCCGACCGGGTTGGACAGCCAGAACCCGCCGTTGATGCCGGCCACGCCGCCATCGGGCAGCAGCCGGGCGCCCATCGCCGGCACGCTCTCCACACCCGGGACCCTCCCCTGCCCCAGGTGCGGGCGCAGCTCCAGGGACTGGTCGGTGGCCTGGAACTCCAGGACGTTCGCGACGGCGGGCCGGCCGTCGTCCAGCCGCAGGGAGAGGTGCCGGCGGTCCAGTCCGGGGAACACCGGGATGCGGTGCTCGTCCACGGTCGTGGAGGCGCCCGTGACCGTCCCCGACAGGGCACCCGCCGGCGCGGTGACGGGCGCCAGGGTGAGGGCGGCCACCACGGCAAGCGGCAGGCAGCGGGCAAGACAGCGACGCACGGCGGGCTCCAGGGCTGAGCGGTGACGGGTGATGGTCAGTGTCCCCCATAGACGCCGGCGAGCCGTGCACCGGTACGGGCTGCGCATCGGGGGGGACCGGGTACGCTGCCGGCACCGATGGATGTCTTCGATGCGCTCAGCCGTTCCCGGGCCCGTGGCGAGCAGGCGGTGCTGGTCACCGTCCTGGAGGTCGAGGGGGATGCGCCGAGCCACCGGGGCGCCAAGCTGGTCGTCGGCGCCGAGGGCATCATCGCGGGCACCCTCGGGTGCTCGGAGTTCGACGCGGCGGGTGCGGAGCTGGCCGCCGAGGCCGTGGGGCAGGACGCGCCGGTGCGCCGGCGGCTGACCTTCCCCCACCACCGTCAGGAGCGCGCGATCGAGCTGTTCGCCGAGCTCCACCGCCCTGAGCCGGCGGTCCTCGTCATGGGCGCGAACCCGGTGGGAAGGGCGATCGCCGAGCTGGCGCACGTGGTGGGGCGGCGGGCCGTCCTGGTCGCGCCCGGGGGCGCGGTCTCGGTGCGCGGCGGCATCGAGGTCCGCGCCGACGACCCCGGGCGGTTCCTGCTCGCGGCGCCACCCGGTCGCACCGACGCGCTGGTGGTGAGCGACCACGACGCCCTCTGGGTGGACGAGGTGCTGCGGGTGGCGCTCGCCAGCGACGCGTTCTTCGTGGGGATGCTCGGCAGCCGCCGTCACGCTCCCCAAGCCGTGCGCAGGCTGCGCGACGCCGGCGTGCCCGAGCCGCACCTGCGGCGCCTGCGCTCGCCCTGCGGACTGGACATCGGCAGCCGGACACCGGGTGAGATCGCGCTGTCCGTCGTCGCCGAGATCGTGGCCGCCGAGCGGGGCCGTGACGGCAGCCCGCTGGGTCTTGACTGGTCGTCGGACGCTTGACCGTCGAGGTCAGCCCTCCCCGGTCAGCAGGGTTCGCCAGCGGTCGGGGGTCAGCTCCGCGGGCGCCGTGGCGAGGAAGTCTGTGAGAACCTCCACGAAGCCCTCAGGTTTACCGGCGACGCGCCGCGGCCGCCCGGAGGGTGTGGCGCTGGGCGTTGAGCCACTGGTCGGGGGCGCCGAGCCGGGCCGCGGTCCGCAGGGTCTCGGCGCGCCTGGCGCGCTCGGCGGACTCCATGGTCAGCGCCGCGTGGAGGGCCTCGGCCTGACCGTCGACGTCGTAGGGGTTCACGAGCAGGGCACCGCCGGCCAGGACCGAAGCGGCCCCGGCAGTGCGGGACAGGACCACGACACCGTCTCGGGTGTTCAGCACGGGGCCTTCCTTGGCGACGAGGTTCGTGCCGTCGATCACCGGGTTGGCGAACAGGACGTCGAAGCGCTGCAGGGCCGCGACGGCTCGCGGGTAGTCGTCACCCACGAACAGGGTGAGGGCTTCGTCCCCGAAGCGCTCCCGGATGCGCGCCGCCACCTCCCGGCAGGACCCGAGGTAGTCCCGGTAGGCGTCGACGCCCTGGCGGGAGGGGTTGAGGTGGGCGTAGTGCCAGACGCGCCCGCGGTGCTCGGGGTGGCGTTCGAGGAGCAGCTCGTAGGCGCGCAGCCCCCGCAGGATGTTCTTGGACAGGTCGGTACGGTCGACGCGCAGCAGCATCCGCCGTCCGTCGGCTTGCGCGTCGAGGTCCGCGCCGGCCGCCGCGACCGGCGCCGACGTCGCCGACGAGGCCAGGTCGGCCTCGTCCACGCCGAGCACGAAGTCGGTGACCTGGGTGCGGCGATCGTCGAGCCGGACGGCATCCCCGTCGATGGTCGCACCGAGCACGCTTGCCGCGCACCGCCGGAACGCGGCTGCCCACACCGGCGAGGAGAACCCGATGACGTCGGCGGCCAGCAGGCCCCGCACGACCTCCTCGACCATGCGGTCGGGCAGGCGGCGCAGGGCGTCGGGGTCGACCCACGGGGTGTGCATGTAGTGCAGCAGTTGCACCCCCGGCAGTCGCTCGCGCACCGCCTGTCCTGCGGTGCACAGGTGGTAGTCCTGCAGGAGCACCTCGGCCTGTCCGTCGTACTGGGCCGCGGGGGGGGGGGGGGGCCGCCCACGGCCGACGCCACAGCGGTGTTGACCGGCAGGTAGCCCTCGTCCCACTGCACGGGCCACCCCACAGCCGTGGGCTCGACCGGGGACGCCCACAGCTCGTGCAGGGTGAACCAGAGCAGGCGGTTGGCGACCTCGTTGTAGTAGGCATCGAACCGCGACCCGACATCGAGCAGGCGCAACCGCAGGTGGGACCCGTCCGCGTCCACGTCGAAAGGCGCTTGGGGGTGCGCGGCGGCGACCCGCCGGTCGGTCTCGCTCAGCGCCACCGACACCCACGTGCCGGGCTCGCTCTGCAGGGCGCCGCCAAGCGCCGTGACGAGCCCGCCGAAGCCGCGCTTGGCCACGAGCTCGTCGTCCACAGCCTTCCAGCTCACGGGCCCGCGGTTGCTCGCGACCACCAGTCCGTCACCCATGGGCGCGCAGGCTACTACCGACCGCGTCCATGATCCGCGCGTCGGTGGGCGGCGGGTCGACCAGGTCGTCGAGTCCCACCGCGCTGGCGGCGACCTCGGCGTCGTCGGGATCCGCGCCGAGCGCCGCGAGCAGCCGGGCCGGGCGCCAGCGGCGCAGCAGACCGCACTGCACGAGCGCGCCCTGCCGCCGCCGGCGCTGCGCCAGCCCGACGAGCTTGCGGGCTCCGGCAGTGACCTCGCCCCTGCCAAGCGTGGCGTAGCACACCGCGGCGAGCAGCTGCTCACGCGCGTCGCCCTGGCGGCGGGCTGCGGCGGGCCCGCGGTGGACCGCGAGGTCCCTCACCCCGATGGCGCGCAGCGCGCCCGCCCAGGACGCACCCACGGGCGTGAACACGGCGCCCGGCCCGCCCTCCAGCCACGGGTGCCCGGCCGGGATGAGCACGTCCAGGCAGAGCAGATCGGCGTCCATCAGCACCGCGCCTCCGCCGGAGTGCCGGGCTACCACGGGCAGGCCCGTGGCGGTCCGCAGCGTGCGCTGTCCGCGTCCGAGGACCAGTGCGGGCCGGGTGGCGCGGTACCAGCGCAGCGTGGGCACGGGCTCGTCGGCGAGTGACTCGAGCAGCGCCACCCCGCGGTCGAGCAGCGCCGCGGGATCGGCCACCTCGAACGCCAGCACGCGCCACGAGCGGCGCCCCGCGGTGGCCGGTGGGTCAGCCGACGTCCTTCACCATGCCGAACTTGTCCTCGTAGTTGGTCATGTTGGTGTTGAGGGCCCGGATGATCTTGCCGACCATCGTGGGCGCCACTTTGACCCGGCTGATCACGTCGGCCTGCACCTTGCCGTCCTGGCCGCCCGGCACCACCTGGCAGAAGTCGAGGGTGAACTCGTGGGGGGAGTGGCTGACGACGAGGAAGTTGGCGTAGACGCCGTGCTTCTTGGCGTCGTCGACCTTCACGTTGATCTGCTGGTTGCCACCCTGCTGGCCCTCGCCCTGGCCGCCGCTCTCGGGATCGCTCATGAGGTCTCCTCCAGTTGTGGGCGTCGGAACGCGCCCGGCATCACGGCTCGGATCCTAGAGGGGGCGGGCGTACACTCGGGCGACCGGGCGCTTAGCTCAGCTGGCGAGAGCGCTTGCCTTACACGCAAGAGGTCGCAGGTTCGAGCCCTGCAGCGCCCACGGAACACCGGTTGACCAGCATCCCGCAAGGGTGCCATGTCGGACACTTTCCCGACCGGACTCACCATAGCGTGGACGATTCCCCGAATTCGTCGGCACGAGTGGCTCCGACATACCATCCTCTTTAGGGTCTATCGGGCGGGTTTGCCGAGGGCCGAAGCGGCGAAGTGTCCGAGCTACCGTGAGTGGCACCGGCCAAGTGTCCGCGCTCCCAGGCGACCGGCCGAGACAGGGTGTCGCGACTGCGGCCGCAGCAACCGTCGGGGAGCCGCCGCACCCGCAGGGTGCCCCGGCGCCCGCCGAAGTCGTCGACGGGCTGTCAGGGCTTGAGGCTGCCCTCGACCGCCGGCGCGCCGGGATCTCGCAAGTCGCATCGGAACCCCGCCGCTGCCGCGGTCGATCTGTGGTCTTGGAGGAGACCATCGACATGGCCGAATGTGTCCTCGCCGACCGCGAACGCGTCCTCGGGACTGACCTCGCCCCCCGCGGGTCTGCCCCGCCAAGAGGCCACGGACGCACCGGGCCGGTCCTGGAGCCGCAGACGGCACCGCCGAGCCCGCCAGGCACCTGCTCAGCCGGCCCACCGTCGCCGCGTCGACCCCATGCACATGACCAGGTGCGCCACACCGACCTGACGACGACCGCGAGATGGACATGATCCACCGGATCGGCCTGCTGGTTGCCGCCCTTGCACGCCGTCGTGGGCCGCGACGTCCAGACCATCGCGCTGTGGTGTCGGCGCCTGCATCGCCTGCGCGCGCACCTGCCGTGTGTCAGCGCTCGACTCACCACCCGAGTCCCCTGAGAACCAGGGCCCCACCTCGGGACCCTCCTCCCGCCCGTGACCGGAGCGGGCCCGGGGTGTCCGGGGTCCGGCGGACCTTGCACGGCTCTTCCCTCGAAGCGGCTCGACCGGGCCTCACGCTCCGCAGAACCCGGGCGAAGAGCAGCGTGGCAGGAGGGCCGGGTCGGCAAAATGTCGTTTCCCGGGGCTACCCGCACGCCGGCCCACGGCCCGGTTCTCGTAGATCTTCGGGTCCACGCCCGGTTACCGGCCGGTAGATTGGGTCTCAGCGACATATCTGTCCCTCCCACCCCATCTACCGCCGGGTAACCTGCGTGCGGGCGCTGGGTTGGCGGATGCGGGAACCGTAAGAGTTCCGTGGGGACCGGTAGTCGGGGTGGTCATTCACGGACGGCTTGACTGCTGGTTCCATCGCCGGGTGTGGCCTGCGGGCCGTGGGCCGCATCCCGCTTGCGGCGCGGCCGATAGTGCCGCGTGGCGATGCCTGCGGTTCGGACCTCACGGCTGCGAGTTCCGCCCTCGCCGGGGAGGCGGGAAATCGACGGCTGCCGTTGCGTCACGCTTCGTAGCGTCCCCCGGAGATGCGTCCCCGGCCCGGTGCTGGTGGCCCTCGTCACAGCACAACGGCGTCTGGCTGCGGGTGACGTCCCGGTGGCGCTCGAGGCTCTCCTCGACGGTCTGCGCGTTGCACGGCGCGGTGTCGGGGTAACTCGCTCATCGCTGGCCCTCCTCGTCCTCGATGCCGAGGAGCTGCGCGCTGCGCTGCATCGCCGCGTCCATCCGGCGGCAGTTCTCCTGACCGCCGCGTCCCGCAGCGTGCGCAGGGCGCCCAGGGCCGCGTCGATGACCTCGAGGATCTGGCCTGTGGCCGCGGTGTCCCGCTCGTCGTGGTCGAGCCACGCGGTCAGCTCGAGGACGGCGCCGGCGGAGCTGTCGATGGCGCCGGGGCACTTGTCCAAGGCCGCGTCGAGCCGCTCGTGCAGCGGTCCCACGTCGCCGCCCGTCCGCCGCGCGCCGGGTTCAGGGGACCAGCACCTCGACGTCGTAGCGGCCGAGGGCTGGATCGGCACTGAGGATGGCCAGCCCGAGCTGCTGGGCCTGCGCGACGAGGAGCCGATCGAAGGGATCGCGATGGTGTGCGGGGAGCCCGGCCACGGCCAGGGCATGCGAGTGCTCGACGGGCAGGCCCCCGACGAGGAGCCGGCGCATCGCCATGGGCACGTACTCCGCTGGTTCAGCCGGCAGCGGCAGCTTGCCGAGGGCGTGCTTGATGGCGATCTCCCAGGACGAGGCGGACGAGAGGAGGCGCGTCGTCGATGGCTCTGCGACGAGCTGCTCGTGCTCGCCGAGCCGCTCAGGGCAGGCGACGGCCCAGAGGAAGGCATGGGTGTCCAGCAGCAGCCTCACGACGTGAAGGTGTCGAGGACGTCGTCCGGCAAGGGGGCGTCGAAGTCGTCCGGCACGCGCAGACGGTCCCGGTCGAACCCCATCTCGGGGCGCCCGCCGACGCGCGGGGGGACGAGCCTGGCCACCACCTGGCCGCGCCGGGTGATCGTGATCTCCTCACCGCTGCTGACGAGGCGCAGCAAACCGCTGAGGTTGGTCTTCGCCTCATGGACACCGACTGACCTAGTCATCAACCTAGTTTAACAGCATGCCGTCGTGCTGTGCGACCATCGTGCCGCCGGTATTCGGCCCCCACCTCTATCGGTCGGCACCGTCGGCCTTGGCGCGCTCGACCACGAGCTGGCCGACCTGCCGGCCGGCATCCAGGCTGACGTTGTCGTAGCGCCAGTGGATGCCGGCGTAGAGGCGGGAGATCGCCTGTTCCTCGGCCCGCTCGCGGAAGTCCTCGGCGCGGTCGGGCAGCAGGTAGGACAGCACGGACTCGGCGGCGCCGCCGTACCCAGCGCTGCCCGACGGGTAGGCGGGGAAGCGGGGTGTCGGCCAGTCGGCCCGCCACTCCGGGTCCAGTCCGAGGTCGCGGATGGCGTTCTCCGGGCGGGAGCCCCAGTAGGCGAACTTGGCGTCCCAGGCCGCCAGGGCCGCGTCGTCCAGCGCCATGGTCAGCAGCGCCAGTCCCCGGGCGCTGCGCGGGGTGGTGAGGTCGGCGGCACGGATGTCCTTCAGTGCCTCGCGGATGACGATCCCCCCGGGCAGAGGGGTGCCCTCGTCGCCCTCCCAGAACATGGCGATCGACAGCTGCTCGGGCGTGAGGTTCTCCTTGATCTCGACCAGCTCCTCGGCGGCCTCGACGAACTCCGGGCTGCCGTATGCCGGTGGTGGCGGCGGGCGGAACATGTCGGTTGAGGGCAGCACCCAGGTGTCCCAGGTCGCCGCCAGCGGGTCGTCGGGCAGGACCACCCGGCCTGGTGGGGGCTCCCAGAACTCCGGGCCCCCGCCGATGCCCTCGGGGCGCGTGCCGTCCCACTCCACGTCGGACCCGTCGGTCTGCGCCCTGGCGATGACCCCCTCGGCCACCTGCCGCCCGAGCTCCAGGCCGACGCCGACGTCGCTGCGGGTCGCTGCCCCGGCGACGACGCGTGACTGGCCGGCCTCCTCGGCCAGCATGTCCAGGCGCGGCGCGGGCCGGTCGGGGTAGAGGTGGGCGATCACCCTCGAGGCGGCGCCAGCGACCGCGGCGTGCTCGGAGGGGTAGGAGGGGTCGGGGCCCGGGTCGGCCCGCCGCTGCACGCCGTCCACGTCGGGGGCGGGGCGGTTGTAGACGTACTTCCAGTGCCACGCCGCCAGGACCGCGTCGTACATCGCCACGTGCACCAGCGCGTAGTTGCGCGTGGACCGCGGCACCTGCTTGGAACGCTCGGAGAGGATCTCCAGCATCATCTCGGTCCACGGTGCGCCGGGGACCTCGGATCCCCACCGCTCGATCGCGGCGAGCACCGCCGCGGGGGGGTCCTCGGCCAGCTGGGCGATCTCGGCGAGCTCGGCCTCCGCTTCAGGGGAGCCGTCCTCGGGCGGTGGGGGGACCGCGATGTCCTCGGCTGAGTCGAGCACCCAGGTGTCCCACTGGCCGGCGGTGGGCTCGGCGACCCGCTCGGCCCCGGCCTCCTCGTCCCCGTCGCAGGCCGCCAGGGCCAGGCCGACCGCCAGCGCGAGGAAGCCGGCGGTCAGCGGGCGGCCTCGTCGACGGCCTCCCCGGTGTACGCGCGCAGCCATGACCACGTGATTCCCCTTTGCCGCCTGACCCCGGCGTACTGCCGGCGCCGGACCCGCAGGTCGCGAAGCCATTGCCGCTTGACCACAGTTGATCCGTGCCCAAGGTCATAGCGAGAACTCGGGTTTGACGACGATGAAGGAGCCACCGTGGGGGCCCGGCGTGGGCGCGTGACGGTCGGTCGGGCGCACCGGGTCCCCCACCCGGTCGTGGGTGCGGTCGTGGGAGTCTGGCTCCTGCGCGCTCCAGTCGGTCCGATGACACGACAGGGGCAGCGAGCCAAGCGTCAGGGGCTCCCAGCCGGCGTGGCCGAGGACTCCGCGTTATCCGGTCGGGACAACGGCGTCCAGGGGTGACGCATCGCCGCCGAGACCCTCGGTGATGGCGCGCGCGTTCTCCAGCATCATGCCGATGTAGCTGTGGGCGGGGTCGCCGGGTTCGCCGGGGAACGTGTCGTCGGACAGGTCGCCGATGTAGGTCGCCCCGGTCTCGGCGGCGATCGTGCCGAGCACGTCGCTCGGGAACTCGCGCGCGCCGAACACGGCGGGCACGCCCTGGGCGTTGATCTCGTCGACGATGGCGCGGACCTCCGCGGCGGACGGCTCGGCGTAGTCGGAGGGCTGGATCGCGTCGATGTGCTCCAGGCCGTAGCGCGGCGCGTAGTACGTCCAGGAGTCGTGGTAGCTCACGAGGACGCGGCTGTCCTGGGGGATCGTGGCCGTGGCCTCCAGGATGGCCGCGTCGAGCGCCGCGAGCTCGGCGGTGTAGGCCGCGGCGTTGACCCGGTAGGTCTCCGCGCCCTCGGGGTCGACGTCTGCCAGCGCGTCGGCGATGTGGCCGACGTAGGCCATGGCATGCGTGACGTCCATCCAGACGTGGGGGTTCGGCGCCGCATCGCCGTCGTCGTGGGTATGGGTGTTGGTGTCGCCGCCGTGGGTGTGGCCCCCATCCCCGAGGATGATGTCGTCGGCGGCGAGAGCCAGGTCTGCCAGCGTCACGATCGGGGCGCCCTCGGGCAGGTTCGTCTCCGCCAGCGCCACAGCAGCGTCGTTGAGGCCCAGGCCGTTGCCGAGGAACAGGTCCGCCTCGCTCATGGCGATGGCGTCCTGTGGCGTCGGCTCGAACGTGTGGGAGTCGCCCGCGGCGACCAGGGAGCGCACCTCCCCGCGGTCGCCCAAGACCTGCCGCGCCAGGTCGGTGATCGGGTCGACGGTCGTCAGCACTAACAGGCCCGGCCCCGGGGCCTGCTCGCGTGCGGCCTCGGGGGTCTGCTCGCCCGCGGGGGTCGCACCGCAGGCCGCAGCCAGTAGCAGCGTCACGAGCAGCGGAGCGAGGAAGCGGCGCATGGTCGTGCCCTTCTGCGGAGTATTGTCTGTTGCGAATAGGTTGCGACAACTGTACTCGGCGGTGTGCCACCGCGCCAGGCAGTGACTAGAGTTGCGGCCAGTCATGGCCAGTTTCGACCGTCTCGCCGACTGGGTCGCGCTCGTTGACCTGCTCTACCCCGAGCGCGACGCCGCGGACTGGGACGCCACCGGTCTGCAAGTCGGTGACCCGAGCGACTCCGTCTCCCGGGTGCTGGTCTGCCTCGACGCCACCGACGCGACCCTTGACGAAGCGGCCCGGCAGGGCTGCGAGCTCGTCCTCACCCATCACCCGCTGCTGTTCCGGCCCCTGGCAGCGCTCACCCCGCGTACCGCCGCGGGGCGGGTGGCGCTGCACGCCGCTCGCCAGGGCATCAGCGTCCTGGCCGCGCACACCAACCTCGACGCGGCTGCCGACGGCACCACCGCTCCGATCGTGGAGGCGCTCGGGATGGTGGACGCCCGGCCCCTCGTGCCCCAGGGTGGACGGGCCCCCCGCCCCGTCAAGCTCGTGACGTTCGTGCCCGCCGCGGACACCACGGCGGTGCTCGCGGCGCTGTCAGCCGCCGGCGCCGGGGTCATCGGCGAGTACGACCAGTGCTCCTTCCGCGTCGCCGGCACCGGCACCTTCCGGCCATCCGAGGTCGCCAACCCCACGGCCGGCGAGCGCGGTCGGCTGAACGAGGAGGCCGAGGACCGCCTGGAGGTCGTCGTCCCGCCCCACCGCCTGGAGGCGGTGGTGGACGCACTGGTGGGCGCCCACCCCTACGAGGAGGTGGCGTACGACCTCTACCCGCTCCTGGCGCCGCCTGCGGGCGCGCACGGCCCGGGCCTGGGGCGGGTCGGTGATCTGCGCGAGCCCACGGCGCTGCGCGCGCTCGTGGACCGCCTGGCCACCGCGCTGCCGGCCCCGTTCCTCCGCGTGGCCGGCGACCTCGACCGGCGCATACGCCGGGTCGCGGCCTGCGGGGGTGCCGGGGACAGCCTCATCGACGCGGCCGTCGCCGCCGGGGCCGAGCTGTACGTGACCGGGGACCTTCGCCACCATCCGGTGCTCGACGCGCTGACCATGGGTCTGGCGGTGATCGACGCCGGTCATGCGGCCACGGAGGCCGCGGCGCTGCCCGCTTTGCGCGCGACCCTGGCACAGGCTGCCTCCGTCAACGGCCTGTCGGCGACGCTGGTAGCGTCGTCCCTCCCGACGGAGCCTTGGGTTGCCCACACCCCGCCCGAGGCGCCCGCGACGGAAGGACTACGGTGATCTCGGCCACTCCCGAGGAGCAGCGCACCCTCCTCGACCTGCAACGCGTCGACACGACAATCCGCCAGCTGGAGCATCGCCGGGCCCACCTGCCAGAACAGCAGGCACTCGACCAGAACGCCGACACCCTGTCGCGGGTTCGCGGCGAGCACGCCGACGCCCGCGAGCGCCTCGACCAGCTGAACCGGGCCCAGATGCGGCTGGAGAGCGAGATCGCCACCGTCGACGCGCGCCGCAAGTCGGAGGAGGGCCGGATGTACTCGGGTTTGATCACCTCGGAGAAGGAGGTGCAGGCCCTGCGCGGCGAGATCTCCTCCCTGAAGCAGCGCAAGGGCGACCTGGAGGACAGCCTGCTGGAGGTGATGCAGGAGCTCGAGGATGTCGAGTCCCTGGTCGCCACCCTGGACGAGCGCCAGGAGGAGCTCTCCGGCAACGTCGCCGGGCTGGAGCAGGGCCGCGACGAGGCGTCGCGCGACCTCGACGCCGAGCTGGCGGAGCGCCGGCAGGAGCGCACGCAGCTGGCCGCCGGCCTGCCCGTCGAGGTGGGGGAGTACTACGAGGAGCTGCGGGACCGCAAGGACGGCATCGCCGTGGCGGAGCTCGTCGGGCGCACCTGCCAGGGCTGCCGCCTGGAGCTCACGGCGGTGGAGTTCGAGGATGCGCACGAGCGCGCCCGCAAGGGGCTGGCCCGCTGTGAGCAGTGCGGGCGGATCCTCGTCCCGACCGGGTGACCACACCATGCGGCGCCTGGTACCGACCCGCTGACCACGCCATCTGGTCGCACGGCCACGCCTGAGGCGCAAGCTTTCCCGCGCCGGCGCGGGAAAGCTTGGGACACGGCGGGTTCTCGCTTGGCGAAGCCTCGATGACCCGACGAGAATCCTGCGCCCGTCTCCCCGCAGGCTCCACGGCGCCCGCGGGGGTACGCTTGGCGTTGGGGAGCCGGCCAGGCGACCGCGGCGGTGCACGGCACCGTCGAGGAAAGTCCGGACTCCGCAGGGCAGGACGCTGGGTAACGCCCAGGCGCGGTGACGCGCGGACAGTGCCACAGAGAGCAGACCGCCGAACGGCCCCGCTCCGCGGGGTGCGTGGCAAGGGTGAAAGGGTGCGGTAAGAGCGCACCGGCGCCGGCGGCGACGCCGGCGGCCAGGTAAACCCCGTCCGGAGCAAGGCCAAGCAGGCGCGATCGCAGGTTGCCCGCCGAGCGCCAGGTAGGCCGCACGAGGCCGGCGGAGACGTCGGTCCCAGATAGATGGTCGCCACCCGCGCCTGGCGCGGGCACAGAATCCGGCTTACCGGCCGGCTCCCCCCCTTTTACCCCCCCTGACCTGCGGAAACGTGTTTATAGGGGGCGCTTGGCTCACACCTGGCCCACGGGACTCGGCGAGGACCGAGTCCACGGCGTGTCTCGCCTGGACCACGTCGCGCAGACCGGTGCGGGCGGGCAGGTGCAGGTGCAGGTGCAGGTCCAGGGTCCCTGCGCGGCCAGCGAGCAGCAACGGCTGGAGTGCGCCGCCTCCTGGTCGGTCGCACCCGACGCGCCGGTGGCCGTGGGCGTTGCGGCTGCGCACCGGCGACCTCACCGCCGGGACCTACGAGCTGGCGGTGCCTCTGGCCGCCGGTGACGACGCGGCGCCTGCACCCCCGATTCACTCACCTACACCGTCACTGCCATCACCGGCGCAGACGGTGAGGGCACCGGTCCTCCTGCGGACCCGCAGCGGACCGACGTCGTGCTCGTCGCCGAGCCCGCGCGCGTGCCGCCGGGCGGCACCGTCACGCTGGTCATCCACAACCGGCGCGACGAGCGGCTCGGCTACGGACTGGCCTACACACTGGAGCGCTGGGACGGCCACGCTTGGACTGCTGTGCCCACCCAAGGGTGGAAAGGGCCTGCGCTGCTGGTTGAACCGGGCGGCGTCTCCGCCCCCCAGGAGATCCCCGTGCCGCCCACAGACGGGTGGTACCGCGTCACCAAGACTGTCCAGGCCGCGGCGGAATCCGCGGAGGACATCGTCGGGCACGCCCGCCTCGAGGTCGCAGCCGCCCTGCTCCAGCCCAGGCCAGGCGAGGACTTCGTCGTCTTGGCCGCGGCCGCCGCCACCCATGCGGGCGCCCCGGGCCCGTCTACGCCGTGGCGGTGCCCGCTGACCTTGCGGACACCCTGACCGCCGTGGCTACACGCATCGAACCTGCTCCAACCCACCCTCAGCCCGACTCGAGCCCCCAGGGGAGCTGCGCCTCCACCGAATCCGTGCCGTTTTCCATGTACGTCCACTGTGGCGTGGAAGCCGCGCAGATCGACGGGCGCTGGTGGGAGGTCATCGAGCCGCTCTACCGCGACGACCAGCCAGGCCTGGGTCCGCCCCCCGGATGGTCCGACCCCGAACAGGACGGGGTGCTCACCCGGCTCGGACCTGAGCTCGCCGAGTTCCGGGCCCCCCATGGCGCTGTCGTCCAGCTGCGCCCCAGAAACGTCGACGCACCACCACGGATCTGCCGATGACCCGAAACCCGCGAAGAGGCGCAGGACCGACCCGATACACGCTGCTGCCAATGGGCGGAGGCTCTGCAGCGTTGCGTTGCGCCTCCCACGGCTGTTCAGGCGTCAAGCAACAATCACGAGATATCCGCGGGCGTTCGGTGGTTCCAGCAGTCCTCGCAACCTTCGCAGATCCGCCGGCATCGGTAGCTACCATCGAGGGCCGAGGAAGCGCCCGCTGGCCTCGTTGACTGCGTACCTTCGGGCCAAGGACCGTGCTGGGGCGCTCTTCAGTCGCGGGGCCAGCGCTGCGCGCCGTGCAGGATGCGGAGGATGACCACAGCCGCCGGTTCGAGGCGGTAGACCACGAGGTACGGGGTGCCTACGACGGCCAACTCGCGGGTGCCGGCGACTCGCCCCGACCGCGCCATCGCTGGGTAGTCGGCGAGCCGTCCCACCGCGGCGTGCATGGCATCCCCCATGTCGAGGGCCGCCCGCGGGTTGTGCTCAGCGATCCATTCGAGTTGGACCGCGAGGCTCTGTTCGGCCTCAGGCAGCCACTCGACCCTCACGCAGTCCGACCGGCTGCGCGCCGCTCCAGCTCAGCCCGCTGCTGGCGCCAACTCGAGAGCACCCGATCATGGGGGATGCGATCAACCGTTGGATCGACGGCCTCGCGGACCGCGTGCTCGACCTCGCTACGGAACCAGGCATCGTGTCCCTGCGATTCGTGCCAACGCTGAACCGCATCGCGCATGAGCACGCGGAGAAGCTGCGCTGCCGTGTGCTCCTGGGCTGCTGCTACCTCAGCGAATGCCGCCTTGAGTGCGTCGTCGACGCGAAACGTGAAGGTGCTGTCAGCCATGGCGCGCCCCCATCCGGTGTCTTCGTAGCGATGTACATGTTAACACAAGCTGCCGTAGGGGTCTTGCACGTGCGGCGCCATCAACGCGGGCACCCGGGTGGAGGTCCGTGCCGCGGCCACCGCGGCAGGCAGCACCTACGCCGGCCTGGTCCGTCTGGTCGAGCAGGCGCAGACCGAACGCGCCCCGTTCGTGCGGCTGGCCGATCGCGCAGCCGGCGTGTTCGTGCCGATCACGCTGCTGGTGGCGGGACTGGCGTGGGCGTGGTCGGGAGATCCCGTGCGGGCACTGACCGTCCTCGTCGTCGCCACCCCCTGCCCGTTGATCCTGGCGACCCCGATCGCGATCACGGCTGGGATCTCCCGGCTGGCCAGGCGTGGGGTGATCGTCAAGGGCGGTGGGGCCCTGGAGACCCTGGCCCGCGCCGAGTACGTGCTGCTGGACAAGACCGGAACGGTCACCTCGGGGCGCCGCGACTGGTCGAGGCGGTGCCCTTCGACGGGGCCGACCCCGACGAGGTGCTGCGTCTGGCGGCTGGACCAGTGTCCGCCCACGTGTTCGGCGCACCGATCGTGCACGAGTCACGGGCGAGGGGTCTGGAGCTGAGCCTCCCCACAGAGGTGGACGAGAGCCCGGGGGCCGGCATCGCCGGACTCGTCGATGTCGCGGCCGGCGGCAGTCAGCATCCGCCGCACCACCTGGCGCCGGTGGGCGGCGTAGGTCAGGACATCGCTCGGGCAGCACCCACCGACGCATCGCCACCGGAGGCTCACCCGTGGCGCGGGTGAAGTTCAAAGAGCGCAACGTGCAAGCGCCCTCCCGGGGTGTCGTGCTGTATACTGTGCTGTATGTCAGCGACGAGGACCCAGGTCTACCTTTCCGAGGAGCAGCGCCGTCGGATCGACGCCCTGGCCGAGGCCGAGGGCGTGACCCTTGCCGAGATTGTGCGCCGGGCGCTGAACGCATACTTCGCCGACGTGCACGCGGACCCAAGCGCGGCACTCGCAGCGACGTTCGGCGCAGATCCCGATGCCCGCAATCCCGACCGCGACGAATGGGCTCATGCCTGACGTCCTGGTCGACACCGACCTGTTCGTCGACCACCTGCGGGGCGCGGCTGAGTTGAGGCCAGGCAAACACCGCCTGCACTACTCGGTCATCACCCGCGCCGAGCTGTTCGCCGGGAGCTCGGCGACAGCTCAGATCTCCCAGCTGCTCGCCCCGTTCCGCGAACTCCCTGTTAACCGGGCTATCGCCGAGCGTGCGGGTCGCATCAAGCGTGGGAGCGGTTTGCGCATGCCCGACGCGCTGATCGCAGCGACGGCCCTGGAGCAGGGTCTGAGCCTGGCGACCCGCAACCGCCGCCACTTCCAACCCGTACAGGGGCTGCGCCTACGCGCGTTGCGGTGAGGGCGTTCGTGCGGCTCCACGAGAGCCATGTCCGCCTTCCTCGCCGACCTCAAAGCTCTCGGCGTCGAGGTGGAGGGCGATCTCGGTCAGCGTCTCGACGCCGATGTTGGCCACCCACAGGGCGGAGTCGTCGGGCAGGACGTGGGCCATGTGGGCGGTCTCCTGCGGGCGCTCCACCGCGGGGTCCTCGCCGGCCCCGCATGCGGTGACAGCCAGAGCGAGCGCGGCGATCCTCACGAGCAGTCTGTCTGTGGGGCAGGGTGTCCTCCCCGTTGGTGGTGCCGACCACCGCAGTCGTAGCGAACCCCGCGCCGCGATCGCCACCAACCGACTCCCAGCGGGGGTTGAAACCGTAGTTGCCGAAGCGGCGGGTCGGGACGCTCGACGATGGCTTGCCGCTCCTGGCGGGTGGTTGCCGGTCAAGCCCGATAGCGTGTGTCGCCCATGCGGGAACGCGAGCTGCCACCAGGCCGGTACGACGCGGTCGTCGACCGCCGGCTTGCGGAGCTGGCCGCGCGGCTCGCCGGGCGGGCCTGGACCGACGACCTCGACCCGGGCGAGCAGCCGACCCGCCTGGCGCACCACGTCGCCGACGTGCTGGCCCGCGCGCTGGGGATGCTCGACGACGCGGAGCGGCTGACGCTGGTCAACGAGCTCGTCGAGCGCATCGGCGAGGCCCACGCCGCGGTCCCCGGCCCGCCACGGCGCTTGGAGGCTGTCACAGCGCACGGAGTCGCCCGACCGCCCGCGGCGCCGGACATCCCCCTGTCCGCGCACGACCTGCTCGTCAACGCCCGCGGCGAGCCGCACCTCGCGGCCGAGCTGAAGAAGGAGCTCGCCTCCGCCGACCAGGTGGACCTGATCGTGGCGTTCGTGCGCTGGTACGGCGTGCGCCTGATCATCGACGAGCTCCAGGCCGCGACCGCCCGCGGCGTCCCCGTCCGGCTTTTGACCACGACCTACACCGCTTCCACCGAGGCCCGCGCGCTCGACGAGCTGTCCCGCCGCGGCGTCGAGATCCGCGTCTCCTACGACACCGCGGTCACCCGCCTGCACGCCAAGTCGTGGATCTTCCACCGCGACTCGGGGTTCGGCACCGCCTACGTCGGCTCGTCCAACCTCACCCGCACGGCGATGATGGACGGTCGCGAGTGGAACGTGCGGCTGTCGCAGGCCAGCGCCGACGTGCTGTTCGCCAAGGTCGCCACGGTCTTCGACGCCCAGTGGGAGTCCGGCGACTACGAGCCCTACGACCCGCAGCGCTTCGCCGCCGCGACCGCGGCCGTGCGCGCACCCGACGCCGAGTCGGCCCTGTCAGGGCTCACCCTGAGGCCCTGGCCCTACCAGGACGAGATCCTCGACGCGCTCACCGTGCAGCGCGACGTCCACGGATCGACGCGCAACCTCGTCGTCGCCCCCACCGGCACGGGCAAGACCGTGGTCGCCGCCCTGGACTACCAGCGGCTGGTGGCCGGCCACGGCGACCTGAGCCTGCTGTTCGTCGCCCACCGCGAGCAGATCCTCCGGCAGTCGCGGCGCACCTTCCGGGAGGCGCTCGGCGACGGGTCCTTCGGCGAGCTGCTCGTCGGCGGGCACCGTCCCACCGCCGGCCGCCACGTCTTCGCCTCGATCCAGACCCTGTCGTCGCCCGAGGCGCGCGGCCTCCTCGGCGACGCCTTCGACGTCGTGGTCGTCGACGAGTTCCACCACGCCGAGGCCGCCACCTACCGGCGGCTGCTCGACAGCCTTGATGCGCGCTGGCTGCTGGCGCTGACCGCCACGCCCGAACGCGCCGACGGCCTGGACATCCGCCGCTGGACCGACGGGCGCACCGCCTTCGACATGCGCCTGTGGCACGCCCTGGACCGCCAGCTGCTCGCCCCCTTCCAGTACTTCGGCATCGCCGACGTCGTGGACTACTCGACGGTGCGCTGGCAGGCCGGCCACTACGACCTCGGCGACCTCGGCGCCCTGCTCACCGGTGACGACGCCCGCGACCGGCTGGTCGTGCGCCAGGTCGAGCGCATCGTCGGCGACCCCCGCCGGATGCGCGCGCTGGGGTTCTGCGCCACCGTCGAGCACGCCCACGCGATGGCCGCGCTGTTCGACCGGGTCGGCTGGCCGGCGGTGCCGATCGACGCGACGACCGCCCAGCACGACCGCGAGCGCCACCTCGCCGCGCTGCGCGCGGGGGAGCTCGCCGCGATCTTCTCCCGCGACGTGTTCAACGAGGGCGTGGACATCCCCGAGGCCGACACGATCCTGCTGCTGCGCCCCACCGAGTCGGTGACCGTGCACCTCCAGCAGCTCGGCCGCGGGCTGCGCCGCCACCGCGACAAGGACGTGTGCACGGTCCTGGACTTCGTCGGCCAGCACCGCCGCGAGTACCGGCTTGACCTGCGGCTGCGGGCGATGACCGGGATCTCGCGCCGCGAGCTCGTCGCGGCCGCCGAGCAGGGCTTCCCCTACCTGCCCTCGGGCTGCCACCTCGAGCTCGACCGCCAGGCCCGCGAGTGGGTCGTGGCCCACCTCAAGGAGGCGGTGCTGGTCAACCGCCGGGCGCTGACGCGCGAGCTCGGGCTGCTGGCCGCCCAGCAGGAGCGACAGGTCGCGCCGCCGCTGGCGACGTTCCTCGACGAGGCGGGCGTGGAGCTGGCCGACGTCGCCAAGGTCGGCGGGTGGGCGGGCCTGCGGCGTGCCGCCGGGCTGGAGCAGCGCCCCGCCGGCGCGCACGAGGCCACCCTGGCGAAGGGCGTCGGCCGCGTGCTGCACCTCGACGACGTCGAGCGCCTCGAGCAGCTGGCGTCGTGGCTGCGCGCCGGCCGGCCGCCGGTGCCCGCCGACGACCGCCAGCGGCACCTCGCGTGGATGTTCCTGGTCACCATGTGGACCCTGCGCGCCGCGCCCGACGACCTCGACGCGGCCTGGCGCGGGCTGTTCGACGCGCCAGCGGTCCTCGACGAGCTGGTCGAGACCCTGCCGTTGCTGCGTGAGCGCATCGCGCGGCCGTCGATACCGCTGCCCGACGCCGAGGTGCCCTTGCGGTTGCACGCGACGTACGCGCGCGACGAGATCCTCGCCGCGTTCGGGCGGCTCGTGCCGGGGGTGCGCTACAGCCACCAGGCGGGCCCGTGGTGGCACGAGCCCGCCCGGACCGAGGTGCTGTTCATCACCCTGGCCAAGACCGAGCAGCACTACTCGCCGACGACCCTGTACCGCGACTACGCGATCAGCCGCGAGCTGTTCCACTGGGAGTCGCAGAACGCCACCCGGGTCGACTCGCCCGCCGGCCGGCGCTACCTCGAGCAGCGCCGCAACGGGGTGCGCATCCTCCTCGCCGTGCGGACCGCGCCGAAGGACCCGTGGGGCGCCACCCGCCCCTACGTACTGCTCGGCCCCGCCGACTACGTCGAGCACCGCGGCGAGCGGCCCATCGCGATCACCTGGCGGCTGCGCAACCCGATCCCCGCCGACCTCTACGAGGAGTTCAAGGTCGCGGCGGCATGACGAGCGGCCGCGGGGCGGCGCGCCGGTCTGTGGACTGGAGGTCCGGAAAGCACCGACGGGCTGGCTAGGCCGAGGGTTGCCAGGCGGTGGTACTGGCCGAGGCCATTGCGGCCGTCACCCCACTGAGCCCCGCTGCGAGCAGCCACCATGCCGTGTAGCGAATGAAACGCGGCTTCGTGCGGCGCAGCGTCTCATGGCCGATCACCGCGAGCGTGGCCCAGACGATGATGCTCAACAAGTCGACATGCTGGAACGGCGCCGGGACGGGCGCGGACCACAGCGATACCGCGTTGACGAGCCAGACCAGGGCGGCCACCCCCACCGCCAAGCGACGCAACCGGGTTGTCGTCGGGGATGGCGCGTGGTGCTCGGAGTGGTAGGTGCCGTCGGGGCACATGACCACCCACGTCAACCCGCGGGGGAACCCGCGCACCCGCGGCGGGGGACCGCACCAGGTGTGGGGGCGTCGCTCGTGACACCGCCAGCGCCAGCGGGCGCGCCGCCACACGTGGCCCATATAGTCGCCTGCTGACGGTGTTGGCTGCCGGTACCCGGTGGCCTGCGCCTCCTCGGGCTCACCCCAGCCACTCGTACCGGACGGGCCGCGGGCACCCGCGCCGTTCGGTGGGGGGCCGGGATCGCTGCGCAGCGAGTCGGTGTCGCGGTCGCGCCGCTCGCGGGCGAGCCGGGCATCTGTGACCTGTCGTCGCTCCGCAGTCGCGATCTGCTCGTAGGCGAGGTTGATCCTCGTCATGCGGGCGCGGTCGGGCTGGCGGTGGCTGTCGGGGTGGTGGCGCCGGATCAGCTCCCTGCGGCGTGCGACGATCCTTGCGAGGTCGGCGTCCTCGTCGACGCCGAGGACGGCGTACGGGTTGCCCGTCATCGGCCCGACGTGGCGCTCGGGTTCGCCGGCGCCCGGACTGGTCCATGCCAGGCGACGACCTGCCAGGGCTCGTGTCGGATTCGCGCGCTCTCGGGCGAGTGGTGCCAGAGCGCAGGGCCGGCCATCCCGCTGGCGTACGGCACGCCGCGTGAGGCCTCGGCGAAGGAGACCCAGTGGCCATCGAAGAGGTAACAGCTGTACCGCTCTTCGTAGCGGTTCGCGACGATGGCCGTGGTGGCATGCAGGCCGGCGCGCTCCGGCATCCGCCCCCTTGATACGAACGGTTCCAGCAGGTGACGCTGGGTGCCCGCCGGCAGGTTCCCCAGGTATGGCGCGACGTCGACCGGGACGTAGCGAGCGGTGCCCGCGGCGAGCTGCAGCCCGGCTCTGTCGGGCCGGCCGCCCGCCGGGGCGCCCGTGTGAGGTCGACCCGCGCTCAAGTGGGCCGAGCGAATCCGTGTGCCGTCCACCGGCCGCGCCCACCGGGTTCCTCCCCATGAGGCCCCCGTGCGATCGTCTAGGGCGGTGGTGGTCCCGGTGGCGACGGCGAGCCCGCCCTTGCCGAAGAGCCAGAGATCGTAGGTCGCGCACCCCTGTACGGGGCGTGCGGCTGCAGTGTGGTCGACCCGGCAGTGCCGATATCGTCGTGCGGCGCGCGTGCGCCAGTCGCGGATCGGCGGTCCCGCGACCTGCTCGGCCCATGCTCGGAGGTCGGCTGGCAGCAACGCCCAGCTGTCTTCCTCGGTCAGGGTCCTGGCCGAGTACTCCATGGGGGACCCCGTCAGTGCCCCGTCCCACTCCCGTGCGGACGGAACATCGCTTGACTGTTCGATCTCGCCGGAACGTCGCGTTCTGCGGAATCGCTCGAGGCCTGATGCCATCCAAGGTCCTCCTCTGCCCGGTCGTGGGCGGTTTGGACCGTAGGCCATGGTTGACGCACGTTCTGCCCGCTACGGAAGATCCTGTGGATAACGGGGGTGCCGTGGATCGGCAGTGCTCCGCCGGCATTGGTGTGCGTGCGCGGCAGCGTCACCTTCCATACACCCGGCGGCGACGTCGAGCTCAGCGCCGGTGACCGTCTGGAGCGCAAGCCGCACACCCGCACAGCGCGACGGTCGGTGCCGAGGGCGTCACCTGTGTGGAGGCGGCAGCCGGGGCGGCGTGACCGACACCCACGCCCCCATCTGCCCCTCGTGCGGGGTCACGGCCCTGCCGGGCGCAGCGGTGGGGATCCCCGCCGCGTTCGTCTGCGACAACCCCGACTGCGAGGCGTTCAGCGAAGCGGTGCGCTGAAGTGGCGACATGTGGTGCTCGCGACGTGCTGATCGCCCACCTGCGCGGACACCCCCAGGCGTCTTCTCCCCAGGCCAGCGGCGGGGTGCTTGCCGCGATGCTGCGGGTCGGGCCATGCTGGGCGCATGACGACCGCTGAGCCCGTGCGCACCCGGCCGCTGTACCGGTGGGAGTACGAGGCGCTCGGCGAGCAGGGCTACTTCGCCGACGAGAAGGTCGAGCTGCTCGACGGGCGCATCGTGCTCGCCGCCGACGAGGGCAGCCCGCACGCGGCGGTCCTCCGACGGCTCAACCGGATCCTGAT
>JBBDQS010000155.1 GCA_040905805.1 Egibacteraceae bacterium
ACGTCACGAAAAACGGGCCGCGACACGCCCCAAACCGCATTTTGCGACAGCCTGTGAGACCCCATCTACCGGCCGGTGACCAGGGACGGGCATTGGCGTCGGGACCAGTCGTGACGTGAGCGACGTCACTGGCGACCCACGCGACCCAGGTGACCGGGATACGGCTTGCGTCGCGCCCCGGGGATGTACCATCGGCGCACACGGGGACGGCCGAGCGGCCGGCCGGTGACGGGAGGCGGCGACATGCCCTGGGACCAGGCCGTCCGTCTGAAGCGGCGGCGCACGAAGATCGTGGCGACACTCGGGCCCTCCTCCGCGGATGCGGCGACGATCGAGCAGCTCATCCTGGCCGGGGTCAACGTCTTCCGGCTGAACTTCTCGCACGGCGACCACGCGACCCACGGGGCCACCTACGCCGGTGTGCGGCAGGCGGCAACGGCCCTCGACGCGCCGGTGGCCGTGCTCGCGGACCTGTGCGGCCCCAAGATCCGGGTGGGGCGCTTCGAGGACGGGCAGATCGCGCTGGTCGACGGCGAGCCGGTGACCGTCACCGTGCGCGACGTGGTCGGCACCGCCGGCCTGATCCCCTCGCAGTACGCCGAGCTCGCCGCCGACGTGCGACCCGGCGTGAGGATCCTGCTCTCCGACGGGCTGCTGGAGCTGCGGGTCGACGCGGTCGAGGGTCCGGACATCGCCTGCACCGTCGTGCACGGCGGCGTGCTGAAAGACCGCAAGGGCATCAACGTGCCGGACCTGGCCTTGTCGGCACCCTGCATGGGCGACAAGGACCGGGCGGACGCCCGGTTCGCCGCCGACCTCGGGGTGGACTACGTCGCGCTGTCCTTCGTCCGCCGCCCCGAGGACGTGGCGGAGCTGCGCACCGTGCTCGGGGGCGAGCTGCCCGCCCGGGTCATCGCCAAGATCGAGCATCCCGCAGCACTGGAGGAGATCGACGCCATCGTGGCGGCGGCGGACGGGATCATGGTCGCACGCGGCGACCTCGGGGTGGAGCTGCCGCCCGAGGACGTCCCGGTCGCGCAACAGCGGCTGGTCGCCCTCGCCCGTGCGCACCGCAAGCCCGCGATCGTGGCCACGCAGATGCTCGAGTCGATGATCGAGCACCCGCAGCCCACACGCGCTGAGGTCTCCGACGTCTCCACCGCGGTGTTCAGCGGAGCGGACGCCGTCATGCTGTCCGCCGAGACCGCCAGCGGACGCCATCCGGTCGAGGCCGTATCGATGATGGACCGCATCGCCCGGCGGGTGGAGTCGCACCTGTGGTCCGACCGGGGATTCCTGACGCCCGATGAGGAGGCCCCCGGCCGGTACGCCCTCGGCGATGCGGTCGCCCGTTCGGTGGCCCAGCTGTCGCGCGACCTCGGCGTCCGAGCGATCGTGGTGTTCTCCGAGCAGGGCGGGACGGCGCGGGTGCTGTCGAGCGCCCGGCCCGCCGCGCCCCTGCTCGCGGTCACCTCCTCGCAGCGCACGATGCTGCAGTGCGCCCTCCTGTGGGGCGTCGAGCCGAAGGTCGTCGACCAGGTGACCGGCGAGTCCTACCGCGCCGTCGCCCGGCAGCTCGTGCGCGACATGGGGCTTGCCGAACCCGGCCACCACATCCTGGCGATCGCCGGGTTGGGCACCGGGTCGGGTGCGCGCGAGGGCGACGAGCCGACCACGACCATCCTGACCGTGTGAACGGCCCACCGGCTCACTGGCGGGGCCACTCCCGGAGGTCGACGGCGTACTGGTCGAGATCCAGATCCGTTCGCGCCACGCCGTCGCGCAGGCCCTGCGCTGCGACGGCGGAGGCGACCTCCGGCAGCAGTCGCCGGTCGAAGGGCTTGGGGATGAGCGCCTCGTGCCCGAACGCCAAGTCCCCGGGGGCGTAGCCGGCGTCCGCGGTGACCGGTTGCTGAGCGAGAGCCGCGATGGCCCGGCTGGCGGCGTGCTTCATGCCCTCGGTGATCGCGGTGGCACGGATGTCCAATGCGCCCCGGAAGATGTACGGGAACGCCAGGACGTTGTTGACCTGGTTCGGGTGGTCGCTGCGCCCGGTGGCGATGATCACGCCGGCGCGGGTCTCCCGCGCCACGCCGGGGTCGATCTCGGGCACCGGGTTCGCCAGGGCGAACACGATCGGTGTCGGCGCCATCGATCGGAGCATGTCCGGGCTGAGCACGCCGGCCGCGCTCACACCGACGAACACGTCGGCACCCTCCACCGCCTCGGCCAGGGTGCGCGCCGCAGTGTCGCTGGCCACGTCCTGCAGGTAGTCGTGGCCGGCGCGGCCGGTGAACACCACCCCCTTGCGGTCGGTCATCACCAGGTGCTCCCGCCGCACCCCGAGGCCGAGCAGATAGACGGCCGACGCGAAGCCCGCCGCGCCGACACCCGAGAACACGACCCGCACGTCCTCGATCCGTTTGCCGACCAGCTCCAGGGCGTTCATCAGCGCCGCGCCGATGATGATGGCGGTCCCGTGCTGGTCGTCGTGCATGACGGGGATATCCAGGCGGCGCTTGCACTCCCGTTCGATCCAGAAGCAGTCCGGCGCGGCGATGTCCTCCAGGTTGATGCCGCCGAAGGTCGGCGCGATGCGCACGACGGTGTCCACAAAGGCCGCAGGATCGGTCTCGTCCACCTCGATGTCGAAGGCGTCCACATCGGCGAACCGCTTGAACAGGACCGCCTTGCCCTCCATGACCGGTTTGGACGCCAGCGCCCCGATGTTGCCCAGTCCGAGCACCGCGGTGCCGTTGCTGACCACCGCCACGAGGTGCCCCTTGCCCGTGTAGGCATAGGCGCGGTCTGGATCGTCGTGGATTGCGACGCATGGCTCGGCGACCCCAGGCGAGTAGGCCACCGAGAGATCCGCGGCGGTCGCGCTCGGCTTGGTGGACGCGACCGCGAGCTTGCCGGGCTTGCCCAGCGAGTGGTACGCGAGCGCCCAGTTCGAGAGGATCTCCTGACGCAGCTGGCGGTACTCGGCGAGGGCCACCGCCAGCGCCGAGTCGTGATCGACGGCCCGCTCGGCCAGGTGCAGGTCCAGGCCGCGCAGCCGATCGCCCAGGAGCGCGCCGAGCTGCTGCACGAGCTTGACCGCCGCGGGACGCTGCCGCAGGACGAGCGGCTGCAGGCGCTCGTCGCTGATGGCGAGCAGCGTCGTGTCGTGGACCGCCCGGATCGTGGCGACCCGCCGCTGACGGTTGAACAGGGCCATCTCGCCGAAGACCCCGCCGGCCCCCAGCCGTGCCGCCACGTGGTCGTCATGGACCACTTCAAGGCTGCCCGCCGCCACGACGTACAGGTGCGTCGCCACGTCGCCCTGCCCGAAGACGACGTCGCCCACGGCGACGTCCACCCGCTCAACCAGCGTGGCGATCTCGGCGACCTCGGCGTCGTCCAAGGTGTCGAAGACGCGACACTCCCGCAGAGCCGCGACATCCATACGTGCGACACTCCCCCTCGAAGTGCGGCGGTCGCGCGGCGACCGCCATGCCCGTCGAGTGTCGACCGCCGCTGCGGACGCGTCAAGCGCGACGCTTGACGGCATCGCCTCGGGGACGATTCGATAGGTCCACGCGACAGGGGAGACGACGATGACACGGACGGTGTTCATGTTCCCGGGGCAGGGATCTCAGAAGGTCGGCATGGGTCGAGACTTCGTGGACCGCTACCCCGAGCTGCAGTCGCGGTACTTCGACGCCGCCGACGAGATCCTCGGCTTCCCGATCTCCACGCTGTGCTTCGAAGGTCCGGAGGAGGACCTGCGCCGGACCGACAACACCCAGCCGGCGATCTTCCTCGTCAGCATGGCGATCCTCGATGTCCTGCGCGCCAACGGTGTCGAGCCGGCGGCGGTCGCGGGGCACAGCCTGGGCGAGTACTCGGCGCTGGTGTGCGCCGGGGTCCTGGACTTCGCCGACGGGCTGCGGCTGGTCCGCCGCCGTGGCGAGCTCATGGCGGGCGTGGACCAGCGCACGCCCGGAGCAATGGCCGCAATCATCGGCCCGCCGCCGGAGGCGGTCGAGGAGTTCTGCGCAGCGGCTCGCGAGTCAAGCGGCGGCATCGTCGAACCGGCCAACTACAACGAGCCCGAGCAGACGGTGATCTCCGGCCAGGACGAACCGGTGGAGGCCGCGATGAGCCTCGCCGACGAGGCCGGCGCCCGCGTGGTCAAGCTCCAGGTGGGCGCGCCCTTCCACTGCAGCCTGATGGATGTGCTGGCCGACGAGTTCGCCGCGGCCCTGGACGCCTGCACGTTCCGAGACCCCACCCTGCCGGTGGTGGCCAACGTGACCGGCGACTACGTGCGCACCGCCGACGAGGTGAAGGCGGCCCTGCACCGACAGGTGGCGGGTTCCGTCCAGTGGACCGCCACCTTGCGGCTCCTGGCCGGTGACGGCTACGACACCTTCGTCGAGGTCGGACCGGGGCGGGTCCTCTCCGGCTTCTCTATGAAGGTCAACCCGGACCTGACGGTCCACAGCGCCGGTCAGGTCCGCCGCTTGGAGAAGGTGCTGCCCGAGCTCGCCGGCTAGGCGCTCAAGTAGCGAAGCGGCAGCGCCCCCACTAGCCGGAGAAGCCGCGGACGACCATCCTGGCGGTCGTGACCTTCGGGTTGCCGGGCTGGGACAGCGTCAGGCTCACGGGCACGGCCAGCACGCCGTCCTGCTCCGGTGTGGCCCGGCCGACCGCCACGTCGCAGTCGAGTGGCAGCTCGAGCTCGGCGAAGCCGAGGAACTTCGTGCGCGCCGACGCGATGGTCGCGCCCGCCGGGGAGACGCCGTGGTGGTCATGGGCCGCCACGAGCGCCGCCTGGCGCATGACCTCGAGGTGGACGACACCGGGGATGTGGTCCATCGGGTGCTCGAAGAAGTGCGGGTGCAGCGTGTCGACGTGCGCGGCGCAGCGGTAGGCCCCCGGCGCCGCACCGTTGCGGAGCTCGCCGATCATGACGTTGTCGGGATCGCGGCGGCCGACCCGCTCGGGTGCGATGGGCTCGACGACCCGCGGCTCGTGGTCGGTCAGCGGCTTGTCGTCGCGCATGTCCCGGCGCCACGCCTTGTAGGGACCCTTCTCGTAGGCCGACGCCATGCTGGTGGCCCGCGCCCGGACCACGCCGTCGATCTCGAAAGTGAGCTCCGCGAGGACCGTGAGGCCGCCCTCCTCCGTCTCGCGGTTGCGGTAGCGCACGTCCACGATGACCGGCACCGGTCCCGGGCTGCGAGCGTTGGGGACGGGATCGACGAGCTCGAGGTCGAACTTCAGGAAGACCGTCGCCCAGTCCACCGGCGCGCCCTCGTACTCGTGCATCGTGGCGATGCCGGCCTGGCGACCGAGCTCGGTCAGGAAGGCGAGGTCGTAGTAGGTGTGCGCGGGCTCCGCCGCATCGTTGACCAGGGTGTGGGTCCGTGGCACGTGGCCGGCGCAGCGGTAGTGGTGCTCACCCACCTGGGCGATCTCGGTCAGCCAGACGGCCTCGGGCCCCGCCTTGTGGACCAGCTTCCGCGGGATGCTGCGGTCGAAGGCGGGCTCGGAGGGAGCAGCCGTCGTCGACGCCCCGTCGGGCGGGCTCGTCTCAGCGTCGGTGGACGGGTCCATGGTCTCGCCCCATTGCTCGTCAGGATTCGTCACCACCTTAGTGTTCCATGCTCGAGCCTTCCGTGAACGTGCGGGGACGCGAAAGGGGGCCGCCGAGCAGGTAGGCCACCGCTTCGGAGACGTTGGCGACGATCACGTCGCCGGCTTGCGGGTCGAGCCGCACGAGGTCGTCACGGCCGGTGAGCACACCGAAGTTCCAGCCCACACGGGCCTCGCGGCCGGCGGCGAGATCGCCCGCCGTGTCCCCGATGCAGGCGACCTCCGCGGGGTTGGTGACCCCGGCGCGGCGCATCGCCATCCCGGTCATCGACCCCTCGTCGGTGCCCGCCAGCTCCCCCGAGGACACCGTACCGGCGAGGTAGGCGTCGAGACCGGTGACCGCGAGGAGCTGGCTTCGCAGCTCGACCGCGAAGTTCGTCGTCGCCACGACCAGCACGCCCGCCCGCCGCAACCAGGCAAGGGCGTGTCCCACCCCGGGCAGCGGTCGGTAGCGGCCGTCAAGGATGTCGTGGCGCACCTGGGTGGCGAACCCGCCCAGCGCCTTGCCCGCCACCACCGGGTCCACGCCTGCGGCTCTGGCGGCAGCCTCCAGCGCGGCCTTGCGGTTGCGACCCCGCAGCTCGTCGAGGAGCGTGGCCGTCGCCGGGATGCCGGCCTCGGCCAGCGCGGACTGGACCGCGGCGCTGACCAACCATCCTTCGGCGACCATCGTGCCGCCGACGTCGATGACGGCCAGCCGCGCCCGGGAAGCTGCGCGCATGCCTGCCCTCCCAAGGGTTGCGTTCCCGTACCGGGCGACCATACGGGGCCGACGGCAGGCGCGCTGTCCGCGAGGTCCGAGCGGCGGGCTCGTGGCGGGGCACGAAGGGGAACAAGGCGGGTGTGTGCGCGGCGGCTGGATCAGGGACTTGACCGGCCCCGGACCAGGCGCCACGATGGCGGCGTCACGGCGTCGGGTCACCTGCGCCGGGAGGGCGCGGGAGCAGGGGTGGGCAAGCGGGTGGACGAGGGGCTCGAAGATCTCAGGGGACGGGCCGAGGCGGCCTTCGACGCCGGCGCGGACGACGCGGCTGCGTTGCTGCGCCGCCTGACGGAGCTGCAGCCCGACGATGCCGCGGTGTGGCGTGACCTCGGGCTGGCCCTCGTCAACGACGGGGACCTCCTCGCCGCCGACCGGGCCTTGCGGGAGTCGCTGCGCCTCGGTGGTGCCGACCCGACGACGCAGGTCGCCCTCGCACACGTCGTCTTCGCCAAGGGCGACGTGGACGAGGCCGTCACCGTGCTGACTGGGGCGGCGACCCAGTCGGACGACGTCGCTCCCCTGCGCAGCCTCGTGGAGATGTGCCGGGTCGCGGGCCGCCCGCGCGCGGCCCTCGACGCTGCGGAGAAGATCGCCGCCCAGCAGCCCGACGACGTGCTGACCATGATCGACCTCGCCGACCTCTACCTCGACCTGGGCGAGTTCGACGCGGCGCTCGACGCGTTCCGGCGGCTGCGTGACCTCGACGCGGAGCCCGGCGACGCGGTGTACGCCTACCACGGCATGATCGAGGTCGAGATCCGCCGTGATCGGTGGCGGCGCGCCCTTGACCTCGCGATCTCGGCGTCGGCCCTCGATCGCCACCAGCTCACCACCGACGTCCTCGCCTTCGTGACGGCGCAGCTTTTCGGGGATGCGGACCGTCCCGCGCCACCGCGCGAGGAGATCGAACGCCGGATGGTGGAACGCCGGGCGCAGCACCGCCAGGTCCACGTTGAAGCGCTCCAAGGGTGAGGACATGACGACGTGACGCAGGATGTCGCACCACCCCGTGCAGCCGCGGCAGCCGCGGCGGCCTCCCAGTGGCTGAAGTGCCCGTCCTGTGACGCCTTCGTCTACGCCAAGCGACTGGCGCGCAACCTGCGCGTGTGCCCCGAGTGCAGCTACCACTTCCGCATGTCGGTGGCCGACCGCCTCACCCAGCTCCTCGACCCCGACTCCTTCGAGCAGCGCGACGTCGACCTCGAGGGCGCGGACCCCCTGGGCTTCACGGACTCCCGGGCCTACACCGAACGCCTCGAGGCGGCCAGGCGCAAGACCGGCCGGCGTGACGCGGCCGTCTACGGTCGGGGTGCCATCGGCGGCTTCGACGTGGTCGTCACCGCCATGGACTTCGCCTTCATGGGTGGCAGCATGGGCGGAGCCGTCGGGGAGATCATCACGCGCGCCGCGGAGGAGGCGTTGGAGAGCCGCACGCCGCTGCTCATCATCGCCGCCTCGGGTGGCGCGCGCATGCAGGAGGGCTGCATCTCGCTCATGCAGCTGGCCAAGACCAGCCAGGCCCTCGGACGCCTCGGCGAGGAGGGCGTGCTGTCCGCGTGCCTGCTCACCGATCCCACCTTCGGTGGCGTCACGGCGTCGTTCGCGATGCTCGGCGACGTGCTCATCGCCGAGCCGAAGGCCCTGATCGGCTTCGCGGGTCCACAGGTCATCGAGCAGACCATCCGCCAGCAGCTGCCGGAGGACTTCCAGACATCCGGCTTCCTGCTCGAGCACGGGATGCTGGACCTCGTCGTCCCGCGCGAGAACCTCCGCAACGCGTTGACCAAGCTGCTGCGCTTCCACGCGGCGGAGCCCCCCGACGAGCTGCCGACCGGGCAGGGCTCCCCGATGCTGACCGATCCCGACGCGCTCGCGGATCGGCCGGCCTGGGATGTCGTGATGATGGCTCGCGACATCGGGCGGCCGACGACGCTCGAGTACGCCGGGTTCATCTTCGACGACTTCCAGGAGCTGCACGGGGATCGGCTCTATGCCGAGAACGCCTCCATCGTCGGGGGCCTGGCAAGCCTCGAGGGACTCAGCGTCGTGCTGATCGGCCACCAGAAGGGCCACAGCACGAACGAGCTCGTCACCCGCAACTTCGGGATGCCGGAGCCGGAGGGCTACCGCAAGGCGCTGCGCTTGATGCAGCACGCGGCCAAGTTCGGCATGCCGATCGTGACGCTCGTGGACACCCCGGGCGCCTTCCCTGGTCTGGGTGCCGAGGAGCGGGGCCAGGCGGTGGCCATCGCCCGCAACATCATGGAGATGGCCCGCCTGCCGGTGCCCATCGTGGTGGTCGTCACCGGCGAGGGCGGCAGCGGCGGGGCGCTCGCCCTCGCGGTGGGCGACCGGGTGCTCATGCTCGAGAACGCCTACTACTCGGTGATCAGCCCCGAGGGCTGCTCGGTCATCCTGTGGAGCAATGCGGCCGCGGCCCCCCAGGCAGCGCAGGCGCTGCGGGTGCGCGCACCCGATCTGCTGCGGCTGCGGGTCATGGACGGCATCGTCCCCGAGCCCGAGGACGGGGCCCCGAGGGACCCTGTCACGACCGCCGCCAACCTCAAGGAGGCGCTGGTGACCTGCCTGAACGAGCTCCTTCCCCTGTCACCCGAGACCCTCGTCGAGCAGCGCTACCAACGCTTCAGGATGTTCGGCACTCCGGGTGAGCAACCCCTCCTACCCGCACGGGAGCGAGACGAATGACAGACGACAAGCCTGCCGGGGATGCGCTCGTGCGCTCGCTCTGCGAGGAGGCACGCACGTTGGCCTCCGGTCTACGGGGCCCTTTGAGCAAGATCTCGATCAGCGCGGGTGACCACCAGGTCGAGGTGGTGTGGCACGAGGCCACCGGGGGTGCGATGGTCGTCCCGGCGCACCCCGGCGCCGCCCCCGACAGCGCCGTCGCGGAGGAGGACACCGAAGGGCGCCACGTCATCGTGGCCCCCCTCGTCGGCACCTTCTACCGCTCACCGGATCCCTCGGCCGACCCGTTCGTCGAGGAGGGCGACGAGGTCGAGGCGGGCGCCGACGTCGGGATCATCGAAGCCATGAAGATCATGAACAACATCCAGGCCGAACAGGCCGGGACGATCACCAAGATCCTCGTGTCGGATGGTGAGATGGTCGAGTTCGGCCAGGAGCTCATGGTCATCGAACCGGCCGGCGAGGCGCCATGATGGGGTGGCTGTGGTCGACAAAGTACTGATCGCCAACCGCGGGGAGATCGCCCTGCGGATCGCCCGCGCCTGCCGCGAGATGGGGATCGCGTGCGTGGCCGTCTACTCCAGCGCGGACGCCGAGTCCGCGGTGGTGCGATTCGCCGACGAAGCGGTCCACATCGGTCCCCCGGCGACGGCGCGCAGCTACCTGCACATCCCGAGCATCGTGGGCGCCGCCCTGAAGACCGGTGCCGACGCCATCCACCCGGGCTATGGGTTCCTCTCCGAGGATCCCTTCTTCGCGGAGATCTGCGCCGACCACGGCATCACCTTCATCGGACCGCGGCCGGACGTCATGGAGCGCATGGGCAACAAGGCGGTCGCCCGCCAGCTGATGACCAAGGCGGGTCTCCCGCTGCTGCCGGGCACGATCGAGCCGGTGGCCACCGCCGACGAGGCGCAGGACATCGCGGACGGCATCGGCTACCCGGTGATCATCAAGGCGGCGGCCGGCGGTGGCGGCCGGGGCATGACGGTCGTGTCACGCTCGGAGGATGTCCGCCACGACTACCAGACGACGCGTGCCCTGGCGCAGTCGCTGTTCAAGGACAGCGCGGTCTACATCGAGCGCTACCTGCGCAGGTCGCGCCACACCGAGATCCAGATCCTCTGCGACAACCACGGCACGGGCATTCACCTCGGCGAGCGGGACTGCTCGGTGCAGCGCCGTCACCAGAAGCTCATCGAGGAAGCGCCCTCCATCCACCTGTCGCCGGAGCAGCGCGAGGCGATCGGCGCTGCGGCGGTGGAGGGGGCCCTGTCGATCGGGTACACCGGCGCGGGCACCATGGAGTTCCTCCTCGACGACGAGGGCAAGTTCTGGTTCATGGAGATGAACACCCGCATCCAGGTCGAGCACCCGGTCAGCGAGCTGGTCACCGGCATCGACCTCATCAAGGAGCAGATCCTGGTCGCGCAGGGCGAGCCGCTGTCCCACGCGCAGGACGACGTGGAGCTGCGGGGCCATGCCATCGAGTGCCGGATCAACGCCGAGGATCCGGATCATGGCTTCACGCCGGCTGCCGGCCGCATCGAGGAGTACGTCCCGCCGGGTGGTCCCTGGACGCGGGTCGACTCGCACTGCTACCCGGGATGGATGGTCAGCCCGTACTACGACTCGCTGATCGCCAAGCTCATCGTCTGGGCCCCCGACCGCACGCAGGCGATCGATCGGATGGCCCGGACCCTCGGCGAGTTCCGCGTCGGCGGTCCCGGCATCAAGACCACCATCGGCTTCCACCAGCGGGTCTGCGCCAACCCGACGTTCCGCACCGGCGACTTCTACACGGACTTCGTCGAGCAGCACATGAGCCAGTGATGTCGGGACCGACGTCGGGACCGAAGGGAGAGGACATGTCCGAGGCAACCGCGGGTACCGGTCCCGATGACGACCGGGTCGAGGATCTCCAGAACCGCCTTGCCACGGAGACCCAGATCCGCGCGCAGCTGGTGGACCTGGCCGTCCGCCTGAACTCGACGCTGAACCTCGACGAGCTGCTGCAGCTCATCATGGCGTCGGCCGCCGATCTGCTGGATGCGGAGACCAGCTCGTTGATGCTGCTGGAGGAGGAGTCCGACGAGCTCGTCATCGAGGTCGCGACCGGCGACGTCGGTGACAGCGTCGCCAAGACCCGCATCCCCGCCGGCGCCGGCATCGCCGGGTGGACGCTGGCCAACCGCCAGGCCGCGGTCATCGACGACCCCGAGTCCGACGACCGCTTCTTCAGCGACGTCGCCGAGGCCGTCGGCTTCGAGACGCGCAACCTCATCGCCGTGCCGCTGCTCGCCAAGGACCGGGCCGTCGGGGTCGTCGAGGTCATCAACAAGCGCGACCCCGGCGGGTTCACCCCCCGCGACGTGGAGGTGGCGCAGGCGCTGGCCGCCCTCGCGGCGATCGCGATCGACAATGCGTCGCTGTACGCCCAGCTGGCCGACGCCGTGGTGACCGCCCGGATGTCCTACCGCCTCTGAGCGCGCTCTGAGGCCGGTCAGCGGCGCCACTCGTCGATCAGGTTGGCGACGAGGCCGGTCCAGCCCGTCTGGTGCGCGGCTCCGAGCCCGGCTCCCGTGTCGCCGTGGAAGTACTCGTGGAACAGCAGTGTGTCCCGCCAGGAGGGTTGCGACCACAGCTGCGGCCGGTGCCCCCAGAAGGCGCGGCGCCCGTCCTCGATCGTGAAGAGGCGGATCATGCGGTTCGCGGTCTCCTCGGCCATCTCCGCCGGCGTGATCGGCTGGCCGCTCGACGCGGGCGTGACGACGGCGAAGGCGTCGCCGAAGGCCTCCGAGAACCGCCTCAGGGAGCGGATGAGCAGGTAGGAGGTCGGAAACCACACCGGGCCCCGCCAGTTCGAGTTGCCGCCCTTGAGCTTCGCGACGGCCTCGGCGGGCTCATAGCCGACCACCGCGCCGCCGAGCCGGTAGGGCGCGTGCTCGTGGTACTTCGACAGGCTGCGCAGGCCGTACGGCGAGAGGAACTCCTCGTCGTCCCAGAGGCGCTGGAGCACGCGCGCGAGCTGCGGCGGGCTGACCATCGACAGGACGTAGCGGGAGCCGTCCCCCACGGTGTCGAAGCAGGAGTCGCCGACCAGGTCGCGCCGGTGCTCGAGGAACCACTCGAGGTTCTCCCGGAAGTGGGGCCGGCTCACGAGGTCGTCGCCGTCCAGCACCTCGACGGCGTAGAGGGGGATGAGACCCACCAGCGAGCGCAGCCGGAACTTGTGGAACTCCCCGCCGGGGTAGCGCAGCACGTCGTAGAAGAAGCCGTCCTCCTCGTCCCACAGCTGGTAGTCGCGGCCGCCCATGCGCTTGCTTGCCCCGACGATGTAGACGAAGTGCTGGAAGAACTTGGTCGCCAGGACCTCGTAGGCGTCGTTCTCCTCCGACAGCTCGAGGGCGATGCGCATCAGCGACAGGCAGAAGGCACCCATCCACCCGGTCGCGTCGGACTGCTGCAGCACGGCGCCGTCGGGCATCGGCTCGCTGCGGTCCACCACGCTGATGTTGTCCAGCCCGAGGAACCCCCCCTCGAAGACGTTGTTGCCCTCCCGGTCCACCCGGTTGACCCACCAGGCGAAGTTGATGAGCAGCTTGTGGAAGCAGCGCTCGAGGAACGCGCGGTCCGCCTCCCCCTGGCGCTTCCCGGCCTGGTACACCTCCCAGCACGCCCAGGCGTGCACGGGCGGGTTCAGGTCGCTGAACTCCCACTCGTAGGCCGGGATCTGGCCGTTGGGGTGCTGGAACTGCTCGAAGAGCAGCGCCCACAGGTTCTCCTTGGCGAACTCGGGGTCCACGAGCGCCAGGGTCACGCACTGGAACGCGAGGTCCCACGCGGCGAACCAGGGGTACTCCCACGCATCGGGCATCGTCAGCACCCGCATGGAGTTCAGGTGGCGCCAGTGGGCGTTGCGCACACCGCGCCGTGATGCCGGCGGCGGGTTCGACGGGTCGTCGCCGTCGAGCCACGTCGCGACATCGAAGATGTACACCTGCTTGCTCCACAGCATCCCGGCCAGGGCCTGGCGCTGCACCGCGCGCTCGTCGGCGGTGGCCCGTACGGGGTGCACCGCGGCGTACAGCTCGTCGGCGTCGCCGCGCCGTGCGGCCACCACCCGGTCCACGTCGTCCAGTCCGGCGGCCACCGGCGCGTCGGTGAACCGCAGGCGCAGCACGAAGGACCCCTGCGTGGGAACCGTCACGCGGTACCAGAGCGCGGCCTTGGTGCCCTCGCCGTCGGGGTTGACGCAGTCCGCGCCCGCCACGACGTGGCGGTGGAAGGCGTCCGTGGTGTAGGGCGACCGGCTGGTGGCCGGCGGGCCGTACACGCGCTCGGCGTTCGTCTCGTTGTCGGTGAACAGCACGCGATGCGCCTGCGGGCCGAACAGCAGCCGTCGGCCGACCCGGAAGTCGAACCGCAGCCCGTCGAGGCGTGTGCTGTCCCCGTCGTCGGCCGCCACCACGGACAGCCCGTCGTGGTCGTCGACGCGAGCGATGCGAGGGGGACAGCCGGCCGCCGGCCCCCACGACCAGATGTTGCGGAACCACAGCTGGGGCAGCAGGTGCAGCTCGGCGTCCTCCGGGCCGGCGTTGCGGACCTCGATGCGCACGCAGAGATCGTGCGGGGAGGCCTTGGCGTACTCGACCTCGACGTCGAAGTAGCGCCCGTCGTCGAACACGCCGGTGTCCGCGAGCGTGAGCTCCGGGCCGCGGCCCGCGCGACGCCGGTTCTCGTCGACCAGCTGTTCGTAGGGGAACCTCGCCTGGGGATAGCGGTAGAGCATCCGCAGGTAGCTGTGGGTGGGCGTGGCGTCGAGGTAGTGCCAGTGCTCCTTCGCGTCCTCCCCGTGGTTGCCCTCCTGGGGAGTCAGCCCGAAGAAGCGCTCCTTCAGGATCGGGTCGCGCCCGTTCCACAGCACCACGCCGAGCACCAGCTTCTGGTAGCGGTCGCAGATGCCGGCGATGGCGTCCTCACCCCAGCGGTACGCCTTGCTCCGTGCCAGGTCGTGGGTGAGGGAGGTCCATGCGGAGCCGTCCGGACTGTAGTCCTCACGCACGGTGGCCCACGCCCGGTCACCGACGTAGGGCCCCCAGAACCGCCACGGTGCCACCGGACCGGAGAAGGGAGCGGACAGGCGCGTGCCCTCTTCCGTCGTGCCCACCTGCCGGGGCGGGGTCATCGACCTGCGATGCTCGCGTCGAGCACGGCCTCGACGTCCATGCGTCAGCTCCTCATGCGGCCCTTGGCCCGAGCAGCGTCGCAACGCCGAGCAGCACCGCCCCCGCCAGCCTCGGAGCGATGGCATCCCGCAGCCGCCAGGTCATGCACCCACTCTATCCGGCACCACGCCCGACGAGCTCGTCGGGGAGGGCGGCGCGACGTAAGCCGAACACGGGTGCCGTCATCAACAAGAAACCTGTGAATGCCCTTGCGGTCCCCTCCACCAACCCCTATACTCGAACATATGTTCGTATCCAACGGCAGTTCGGCGGCGGGAGCAGCCCCCACAGCGGGGCGTACCCGACCCTGCCGCCCCGCCCGCCGCCGCCCTTCCGGCACCGCCACCCGACAAGGCAGCGCTGGCCTGCTCGCCGCCGAGGATCCCGTCGGCTACCACACCGGCGCTGCCGACACCGCCGAGGAGCGGGTGGACGGTGACCCTCACGGCGCCGGCGCGTGGGGGTGGCCGATGGGCGGCGCCCCCCGCGCCACCGAGGCCCGCGCCCGTCTGACCCGCTGCGCGACGACGCCGGGGTCGCCGTTGGGCGCAGCGGTGGGCGCGTTGGGCGACGCGGTCGACAACCTGGCCGCGACCGCCACCTTGGACACCACGGTCGCCATCCCAGGCCGCGCCGGAGACACGGAGGAGAGCGAGGGGGTTCCCGGCGGGATGGCGGATCCCGGGTTGGCCGGTGAGCACGTGGACGTGGTCGGCGACGCCCTGGTGGCGGTGGCGCATCTGCGGGCTCGGTTGGACGCGTGTGAGCTGGCGTTGCTGGCCGATTTCGACCGGCGTGGCGGCCACCGGGCCGACGGTGCCGTGACCGTGTCGTCGTGGCTGGCGGGGCGCACCGGCACCGACCACTCAGCCACCGCCCGCCAGACCACCACCGCCCGCCGGCTGGCGGGTCTGCCCCGCCTGGCCGGTCACCTGGCCGCCGGTGACATCACCCTGGGCCATGTCACCGCGGTCACCGACCGGT
>JBBDQS010000156.1 GCA_040905805.1 Egibacteraceae bacterium
CCGTACACGATGTAGCTGTGGCCGGTCACCCAGCCGATGTCGGCCGCGCACCAGTACACGTCGCGGTCGGGCTTGAGGTCGAACACGAGGCGATGCGTGGCCGCAACCTGGGTGAGGTAGCCGCCCGTGGTGTGCACGATGCCCTTGGGCTTGCCGGTCGTGCCGGACGTGTAGAGGATGTAGAGCACGTCCTCGGCGTCCATGGGCTCGGGCGGGCACTCGGTGGAGGCGTGCTCGACCAGGTCGTGGTACCAGTGGTCGCGCCCCGGGGTGAAGCCCACGTCCTCGCGCGTGCGCCGGACCACGATGCAGCGTTCGATCTTGTCGGTGTTGGCCATGGCCTCGTCGGCGGACGCCTTCAACGGCACGACCTTGCCGCCCCGGTAGGACCCGTCGGCGGTGATGAGCGTGTGGGAGTCGGCGTCCTCCACCCGGTCCACGACCGAGTTGCTGGAGAAGCCGGCGAAGATCACCGAGTGCGGCGCACCGATGCGCGCGCAGGCGAGCATCGCCACGGGTAGCTCGGGGATCATCGGCAGGTAGATCGTCACCGGGTCGCCCTTGCCAACCCCCAGGTCTTTGAGGGCGTTGGCGAACCGGGCGACCTCGTCGCGCAGCTCGGCGTAGGTGAGCGTGCGCGTATCGCCCTCGGGCTCGCCCTCCCAGTAGTAGGCGATCTGGTCGCCGTGGCCGTCCTCGACATGGCGGTCAAGGCAGTTGTCCGAGACGTTGAGCCGGCCGCCCACGAACCACTTGGCGTGCGGGGGGTTCCACTCGCACACGGTGTCCCAGCGCTGCATCCAGCGCAGCCGCTCGGCGTGGCTGACCCACCAGGCCTCGGGGTCCTTCTCGGCCTCGGTGTAGACCGCCGGGTCGTTCAGCAGCGCTCCGGCCGCGAACTCCGCGGGCGGCGGGAAGCTTCGACCCTCGCGGTAGAGGTTCTCGATCGCAGGCTCGGACATGAGGGCTGCTTCCTCCTCGACTGTCGCCGGTTCCAGGCATCGCGAGCCTACCGTTGCCGATGTGTGAGCGATACTGCTCATCTCACCAGCACCCCGTCTCGGGGTTGTTCGGCAGCCTTGTGGCTGCGTCCCTTCCGCGCTTCATGGCCACCAGCCGAGCCAGGCTCGGTCTTAGGGTCGGCTCCACGCTTGACGGCGGCCCTGACTGGGCCGACGGCGCTATCGCCCGCGGGGGGCTGCTCGTAGCGCGCGAGGTTGATGGCGGCGTTGTCGTCACGCTGATGGTTCGCATTGCACCCGTGGCAGGTCCAGTGCTGGGCCCACCCGATGTCTTGCACGCGCCCGCAGGCGTGGCAGGTCTTCGACGACGGGTACCACCGGTGTGCTGTGACCAGCCGGGATCCGTACCAGCCGGTCTTGTAGGCCAACTGGCGGCGGGTTGCGCCCAGTGCGGAGTCCGACAGGCCACGCCTGCGGGCACGAGCACCCGCCAGGCCCTTCTGGCGAAGCATCCCGGCCGCATCCAGGGCTTCGACCACGATTTCGCCGTGGGTCTTGGCGAGCCTGGTGGTCAAGGTGTGGATGTGGTGGCTGCGGATGTCAGCGATCCGCCGCTGGCGCCGGCTGATCTTGCAGTTCGTCTCGGTGTAGCGGCGGGAGCCTTGGGTGCGCCGAGACCGTTGCCGGCACAGGTGCCGCAACTCCTTCAATGCGGCTTCCAGCGGCCGGGGGTTGGGCACCGCAGGATCACCTCGCCGTCGCTGCTGGCCACGGTTGCCAGCACGCGCACGCCGACGTCGACCCCCACCCGCGAATCGGGTCTGTGGACTCGCGGCTGCTGGGGGCGTTGGATGAGCACCCGCAAGGCCACCACCAGCCGGGTGCCCTTGCGCGACACCGTGGCCGCGAGAATCCTGGCCCGGCCTTTGGCCAGGAGACGTTCCAGCCGGCGGGTGTGCTCGTGTGTGCGTACCCGCCCGATGCGAGGCAGCACCACGTGGCGGCGGTCGTGTTCGACTCTGATCGCGCCGGTGGTGAAGGTGACCCGGTCGCGGCCCTTCTTGGCGAACCTGGGGAACCCCACCGGCTTGCCGGCTCGCCTGCCCGCTCGGGAGGCCTGCCAGTTCCAGTAGCCGTTGACCGCAGCGCGGATGCCGTCAGCGAACGCCTCCTTGGAGATCTCCGGCCACCACACCTCACCCGTCACCTGGTCGACACACTCGGTGTCTTTGACCTGGTTCCACCGTTTGCGCAGCACCGCCAGCGACGGCTTCTGCGTCTGCTCGCCATTCTCCCGATACCGCGTGAGGTCGTGCTTGAGGGTACGCACAGCCCAGTTGCGGGCGTAGCGGCGGCCACCGAACTGCCGTCGCACACACGCCGCCTGCGCGTCGGTGGGATCCAGCGCGAACTGAAACGCCTGCACCCTCCAGCCATCAGGAACCTCGAACCTCGCCATGCCCATGATCATGCAACGCACCTGTGACAGACCCCGCCCTGACCGCCGCGGGGCCGATGTCTCGTTGCGCGCAGCCGACCGCCTTCACCGCCCGATTCCTCGCCCAGCGGCACCCATACAACCCGGCACACAACGACGCCGGCACCTCCACCATGTCTCCCACCAGGTCCTCGTCGACCTCCGTCGTCGTCTGACACCACCAGACAACGACCATGCCCCGAGAGCGCGGACTCCACCAGTTCGGTGTTCACCCGCCCCAGCCGGTCCCGATGCCTCGACCACCACCGCAGTCACCTTCGGATCAGCCACAAGCCTCCCCACCTTGGCGAGACCCGTTCAACCCCGGACCCGAACTCGGCCTCCCACCCCGACGACCTGACCACCCCCATCGGCAGCCCACGCCGTCAACCCGGCCACCCGCCGGTCCAGGTCGTCCTTCAGGTCATACGAGGACACCCTGGCGTACAAGCCCCACGCCAGTGCCTGTGAACAGAACTGGGCGGGCGTACCCGGCGACACCAACACCGTCCGCTGATTCACCCCCACAGCCGCAACCGCCAAGCTCCCCTCCCGTCCCGCAAACCACCGGACCGCCTGCCGGAACTAGGGTCAAGGCGACGTCCTCGCGCTGCCATCAAAGGCCACGCTGACAGCGGCCACGGCCTGACGATACTGTTGGGGTCGTCCGCCTCGAGGCGGCGGTGGCGGTTGCGCGCTTGGCGGCGGGCACGCCCATGATCGGTACGCATCACGCGGTACGCATCGGTTGTGCGACCAGGAAGGATGCCGCGTAGACATGGGGCAGCAAGCGAGCTCACTCCCGGTGGCCGCCGTGATGGCGTTGGTGCTGTCCGCCGCGGTGCTCGGCCCCGCGGCCGCCGCGCCGGCGCCCGGCCCCGGCCCCAGCGCCGCCCCGGCACCCGGCCCCAGCGGCGCCGCCGCGGTGCCCGACGAGGTGATCGTGCGGTGGTCGGGACGGGCACGCCCCGCCGCCCGGGCCGACGCGCGCGGCGACCACGGCATCGCCCACGCCCGGTCGATGCGCCGCACGGGGGTGGAGCTGCACACCATCACCTCCGGGCAGGGTCCCGCCGCCGTCGCCCTCGCGCTGACCCGCGACCCCCGCGTGGAGTACGCCCAGCCCAACTACCTGCTGCGGCCCCACGCCCCCCCGCCCGACGACCCGCTGTTCAACGACCTCTGGGGCCTGCGCAACACCGGCCAGGCCATCATCGGACAGCTGGGCCAGGCCGACATCCACACCGACGTCCTCGGGGCGTGGGACGAGACCCGGGGTGAGGACGTCCTGGTGGCCGTCATCGACTCCGGCATCGACCGGGACCACCCCGACCTCGCCGCGAACATGTGGGTGAACCCCGATCCCGGCAGCGACCCCCGCTACCCCGGCGACCTGCACGGCTGGGACTTCCGCAACCAGGACGACACGGTCTTCGACGCCGCGGAAGGCGACGAGCACGGCACCCATGTGGCGGGCACCCTCGCCGCGGTCGCCGACAACGGCGTGGGCATCGCCGGCGTCGCACCCGAGGCGACGATCATGCCGCTGAAGTTCCTGGAGTCGCGCACCGGGTCCACCTCCGACGCGATCCTGGCGATCGAGTACGCCGCGGAACGGGGCGTGCGTGTGGCGAACAACAGCTGGGGGGGACAAGCCTCCCCCAACAACGAGGCGCTGAAGGCCGCCATCGCCGCCTCCGGCATGGTGTTCGTCGCCGCCGCGGGCAACCATGGCAGCAACCTGGACAGCGCCCCCTTCTACCCCTGCAGCTTCGACCTGCCCAACGCCATCTGCGTCGCCGCGTTCGACAACCAGGGGACCCTGGCCGACTACTCGAGCTACGGCGCATCGACGGTGCACGTGGGAGCCCCCGGCAGCGCCGTGCTGTCAACGATCCCGCCCGACCCGGACACGCCCGCCGCGGGCTACGAAGAGGCCTACGACTTCTTCGACGGCACCTCGATGGCCAGTCCCCACGTGGCCGGTGTCGCCGCGCTGGTCGCCGCCGCGGGGCCTGATCTGGCGGCCTCCGAGATCGTCGCTCTCGTGAACGAGACGGTGCTGCCCCTGTCATCCCTCGAGGGGTTCACCACGACCGGGGGCATGGTGAGCGCGGCGCGCGCCGTCGCGGCGGCGTCGGGCGGCGCCGCAGCCGGGCCCCCGAGCGCCCCGCGCGACGTGCAGGCCCAGCCCGGCGCGGGCGCGGCGACCGTCGCGTGGTCGGCCCCGATCCTGGCCGGGGGCAGCCCCGTCGACGAGTACACGGTGACCGCCGCGCCCGGCGGCGCCACCGCGATGGTCGATGGCGACGCCCGCGAGGCCACCGTCACCGGTCTGGACGGCGGACAGAGCTACACCCTCACCGTCCGGGCCACCAACGCCGACGGCCGGGGCCCGCCCTCAGCCGCGTCCGAGCCCGTCGAGCCGAGCGGGTCGCCCGGCCGGCCCACAGCCGTGAGCGCGACGGCCGGCGTGGAGTCGGCCAGCGTGACCTGGGCGCCACCCGCCGACGACGGCGGCCACCCCATCACCGGCTACACCGTGACCGCCGCCCCCGGCGGCGCCACCACCACCGTCGACGGCGACGCCCGCGCCGCCACCGTCACCGGTCTGATCGGCGGGCAGGCGTACACCTTCACCGTCCGGGCGACCAACGCGGCCGGGTCGGGGCCGCCGTCGGACCCGTCGGGCCCGGTCGTCCCCCGGGGACCGCCCGGGGCCCCGACAGGCGTGACCGCCACGGCCGGACGGGCCGAGGCGACGGTGGCCTGGTCGGCGCCGACCGACGACGGCGGAAGCCCGGTCACCGCCTACACGGTGACCGCCGCGCCGGGCGGCGCCGCCGCGAGCGTCGGTGGCGACGCCCGCGCCGCCACCGTCGCCGGCCTGGCCGGCGGGCAGGCCTACACCTTCACCGTCCGGGCCACCAACGCCCACGGGGCGGGATCCGCGTCGGAGCCCTCGAACGCCGTGACCCCCCAGCCCCCGGCCGCGTGCCCGCCGGAGACCGTCCCCGGCGCCGGCTTCACCGACGTGGCAGCGGGCAGCGTGCACGCATCCGCCATCGACTGCGCCGCCTGGTACGGGCTCGCGCACGGCACCGGTGCCACCACCTACGGGCCGGGCGCCAGCGTGCGCCGCGACCAGATGGCGGCGTTCATCGGTCGGCTCGTCGCCGAGGCCGGCGTGGATCTCACCGCGGCGGGCACCCCGTTCGACGACGTGGCGGGCAACGTCCACGCGGCACACATCAACGCCCTGGCCGCCGCCGGCATCGTCCAGGGCGTGGCGCCGGGGACCTACTCGCCGGGGTCCCAGGTCACCCGCGACCAGATGGCCGCGTTCCTCACCCGCACCTACGAGTTCATCGCCGAGGCGACCCTGCCGGCACCGCCGCACGACTTCACCGACGTGGCGGGCAACGTCCATGCGACCGCCATCGCCAAGGCGGCGGGGGCCGACTTCGCGCGGGGGCTGGGCGCGGCCACCTACGGCCCCCGCGAGCCCGTGCGTCGCGACCAGATGGCCTCGTTCCTGACCAGGGTGCTGCACCGCCTGGTGGGGGACGGGTTCGCGCCGGCGCGCTCCTGAGCCACCGTGGCGGAGCGCTCCCGGCATTGGCGAGCGCCCCGGACCGACGAGTACGATCCCCACACGCCGGGGTATGCCGACCCTCGGGGAGGGACGCGGGATGAGTGCACCGGTCAAGGTTGTGTGTCTGGGCGGGGGTTGGACGGCCCTCTACGCCGCGCGGGCCATGCGCAAGGCGATCCGGCGAGGCGACATCGACCTCACGGTGGTCAGTCGCGACACCTTCCTGACCGTGCACGGGTTCATCGCCGAGATGCTGGCAGGGCGCATCCAGCCCAACCAGATCATGGCACCGGCCCGTCGGATCTTCCGTCCCGCCCGGTACCACCACGCGGAGGTCGAGCGCGTCGACCTTGACCGCCAGGAGGTCACGACCAGCCGCCTGCTCGACGGCCGGGAGCACACACTGGCCTACGACCACCTCATCCTCGGTCTTGGGTCCAAGGACGACCTCGGTGGCTACGCCGGCGCGCAGGAGCACGCGTTGCGCCTGCGCAGCTACTCCGACGCTCTCAAGACCCGCAACCACCTCATCGGGGTCCTGGAGATGGCCGACGTCGAGACCGATCCGGAGGAGCGCCGACGGCTGCTCACCTTCGTGGTCGCGGGTGGCGGCTACGGCGGGATCGAGGTCGCGACGGAGATCGAGGACTACTGCCGCACCGTCCTCAAGCGCAGCTTCCCCCACATCCGCCCGGAGGAGGCCCGCGTGGTGGTGGCCCACGCCAGCAGCGAGGTGCTGCCCGAGCTGCTCCCCCAGCACGCGAACCTGCAGCGTTACGCCGCGAGGTACCTCGCGACGACCGCCATCGAGTTCCACCCCGACACCAAGATCACGGCAGCCACGCCCGAGGCGGCCGTCCTGAGCGACGGGCAGCGGATCCCGACCCGCACCATCATCTCCTGCACCGGGATGGGGATGCCCGCCGTGATCGACGCACTGCGCCTGGCCAAGGACGAACGGGGACGGGTGGTGACCGACGACCACTGCCGGGTGCCCGGGGCGCAGGGGGTGTGGGCGGCCGGGGACTGCGCGGCGGTCCCCCACCCCGAGGAGGGCTACTGCCCGCCCCTCGCCATCTACGCCATGCACGCCGGACGCACCATCGGGCGCAACCTGACCCGCCTCGTCGGCGAGCAGCCCCTCGAGCGGTTCACGTTCACCTCCTTCGGGGACGCCTGCTCACTCGGGAACCGGCGCGCCGTCGCGCAGCTGTACGGCGTCCCCTTCTACGGCACCGTGGCGTGGGTCCTGTGGCGCATCATCTTCCTCTCCTACGTCCCGTCGTGGGACCGTCGGGTGCGCCTGCTCCTCGACTGGCTCCTCACCCCCTTCACCGGCAGGGAGCTGACGCAGCTGCGCCTCGGCGACCCCATCGGGGTGTCCCCGGAGCTGTACGAGCCAGGCCAGGTCATCGTCCGCCAGGGCGACGTCGGCCGCCGCATGCACCTGGTGTCCAGGGGCGAGGTCGAGGTCGTTCACCAGCACGAGGACGGCTCCGAGGAGCGCCTGGCGACCCTGGGGGCCGGCGACCACTTCGGCGAGGTCTCGGTCTTCCAGGGTGTCCGCAGGACCGCGACGGTGCGGGCCGTCTCGCGCGTCGAGCTGTTGACCCTCGGTGAGGACGTGGCCGTGTCCCTCAGCAACACCGCGAAGCCGTTCGGTGACGCGGTGCGCGGCCGCCTCGCGGCTTCCGGGCAGGGCGACGCGGGAACGAGCGACGCCACCGGGGAAAGTGACGGGCCCGGCGGGGCACCACGCACGCAGGAAACGGAGAGCTGATGCTCGCACTACCGGCACCACTGGACACCCTCGGACCGCAGGAGCGCTCGGCGCTCGACGCCTACCTCGAACCCATCAGCTTCGAGGCAGGCGCCACGATCTTCCTCGGTGACGACGAGGCCGACGGCTGCTACGTCATCGATGACGGCGACGTGCGCTTGGAGCTGCCCCACCCGGAGCTCGACACCGAAGGGGTGCTCGGCTACCTCGGGGCCGGGTCACTGCTCGGGGAACTGGCCCTGCTGGACCGGCTGCCCCGGTCGGCGTCGGCGTACGCGGAGACCCCCGTGCAGTCGCGCAAGCTGAGCGTGGCCGCCCTCGACGAGCTGGAGGCCGAGCACCCGAAGATCGCGACGCAGGTCATCACCGCCCTCGGCCGCGACGCCGCCCGCAAGCTGCGCGGATCCAACGCCGTGCTGGCCGACCACCTCTTCACCGACACACCCGACCCCGAAGTCGATCAGGTCGTCGGCGCTGCCAAGGCCGCGCAGACGGAGATCGCGACCTGGGACGAGCAGCGCATCGACGCGCTGCTCGAAGCCCTGGCAGGGGCGGTGGCGGAGCGCGCCGAGGAGCTGGCGCGCGAGACCGTGGAGGAGACCCACGTCGGCAACGTCGTCGACAAGACCACGAAGAACACGTTCGCCAGCCTCGGGATCTACCACGCCCTGGTCGGCAAGGCGGGGCAGGGCCAGCTCGGGGAGGTCTCGGACGCCGGCGTCGCCGAGATCGCGAGCGCGGCCGGGGTGATCTTCGCCCTGGCGCCCATGACCAACCCCGTCGCCACGGCCATCTTCAAGTCGCTGATCGCCATCAAGAGCCGCAACGCGATCATCCTGAGCTTCCACCGGGCCGCCCTCGGCGTCGGCAACAAGACCGGGGAGCTCCTCCAGGAGGTGCTGCGCTCGCACGGTGCCCCGGTGGAGCTGATCCAATGGGTCAAGGTCCGGGTGAACCGCAAGAAGACCCAACGGTTCATGGCGCACCCGGATGTGTCGCTGGTGCTCGCGACCGGCGGGCCGGGCATGGTGCGGGCCGCCTACAGCTCGGGGAACCCGGCGATCGGTGTCGGGCAGGGCAACGCGCCCACCTGGGTCGCCGCCGACGCGGACCTGCAGGCAGCGGCGCAGGCCATCGTCATGAGCAAGTCGTTCGACAACGGCCTCATCTGCGGTTCCGAGCACAACCTCGTGGTCGACCGCTCCGTCCGCGAACCCTTCCTGGAGGCCCTGGAGAGCGCGGGTGCCGCGGTGCTGCGGGATGCCGGTGAACGCGAGCGCTTCCTCGCGGCTGTGCTGACCGAGGACGGGTCGGCCTTCCGGCCAGAGGCCCTCGGTCAGACCGCGAGCCTGATCGCGGGGTTCCTCCAGATCGAGCGCGACTACGACATCAAGATCATCGTCGTGCCGACCGAGGTCGACCTGACCACCCAGATGGCGGGCGAGAAGCTGACGCCGGTGCTGTCGCTCTTCGACGTCGACGGCGACGACGAGGCGATCGCGCTGTCGAAGCAACTGCTCGAGAAGCAGGGCACGGGCCACACGGCGATCATCCACTCGAGCGACCCGTCGCGCGTGCAGCGCTTCGGCGCGGAGATGCCCGTCAGCCGCATCATCGTGAACACCGCGGGCGCGCAAGGCGTGAGCGGCATCACGACGGGCCTCGAGCCGTCGTTCACTCTGGGATGCGGGACCTTCGGCGGCACCTCGACGACCGACAACGTCGGGTTCCGCAACCTGCAGAACATCAAGCGGATGGCCTACCCCACCCCCCAGCCGGCTGAAGCCGGGGCGGTGCCAGCCGGCTGAGCCCGACGTCAGCATCTCCAGGGCGGTTGGGCGGGTGGAGGGAGGGGACGTCATGGAGGACGAAGCGCGGTGGCGGTCGCGCCGCGCGCAGTTGCGCGAGCACCTCGCCCAGCTGTTCAGCGGCCTCGACGACGACGTGACCGACCGCATCGTGGACGCCGTGGAGTGGGTCACCGTCCCGGCCGGACGGGCGGTCTTCGAGCAGGACGACGACCCGGACGGCGCCTACGTCGTGCTCTCGGGGCGGTTGCGCATCCTGCACACCGACGGTGGCGGCGCGATCACCACGATCGGACAGGTCGGGCGAGGCGAGCTCCTCGGCGAGATGGCGCTGCTCGACGGCGGGACACGCCTCGGGCGACCGGTGGCCGTCCGCGACACCGATCTCGCACGGTTGCCGCGCGCCGTCTTCGATGGCCTGATGGAGCAGCACCTCCCTGCGATGATGGGGGTGGCTCGGACCATCCTGCGCCGGGTGCGCGACCGTACCGGCGCCGACGCCCGTGGCCCGTACAGCACCGTCGTCGCGCTCCTCGCCGCCGCACCCGACGCGCCCCTCGAGGAGCTCGGGGCCGAACTGCGCGACAGCCTGGGCCGATCGGGCACGGTGTGCTACGCCAGCTCCGCCCATGTCCCATCGTTGCTCGGTGGCGACGACGCGCTCCTGCAGGACCGCACCGACCCCCTCTCCCCGCCGCGCCTGGCGCAGTGGCTGCACGACGCGGAGGATGCGCACGAGGTCGTCCTGCTCCAGACGGATCCCACCTGGACGGAGTGGACACGATGGGCGGCGGGTCAGGCGGACCACCTGATCGTGGTGGCTCGTGCGGGTGGCGACCCCCAGCCGGGAGAGGTCGAACGCCGCCTGGCCGAGTCGACCGCCGCACGCCAGCCCCGCCAGACCCTGCTGCTTCTCCACGAGGCCGGCGCCGCACGTCCCCGCCGGACGCGACCCTGGCTCGACGCCCGCACCGTGGACCTGCACCTGCATGTGCGCGCGGGCTTGCGCCCCGACATCGATCGGGTCGCCCGGCACGTGACGGGCCGAGCGGTCGGGGTGGCGCTCGGCGGCGGCGGCGCCCGCGGCTTCGCCCACATCGGGGTGCTGCGCGCGCTGGTCGAGCTCGGCATCCCGGTCGACGTCTGCGCCGGCGCGAGCATCGGGGCGGCCTTCGCGGCCGCGTACGGTCTGGGCCGACCGGTCGATGAGCTGGTGAGCTTCGCCGGGCCGCTGTTCACCGGGCTCCTGGACTACACGCCGCCGCTCGCCTCGCTCCTGCGGGCACGCCGGCTGACGCAGTCGATCGACGCGGCCCTCGGCGACCGTGACCTGGCCGACATGTGGACCCCGACGGTGGTCACCACCACGAGCCTCACCCGCGCGAGCGCGGTCGCCCACGACCGCGGGCCCGCGGCACGCCTCCTGCGCACCAGCGTGTCGATCCCCGGGGTCATGCCACCGGTGGCGCTCGGCGACGAGCTCCACGTCGACGGCGGGGTGCTCGACAACCTGCCCGTGCGCGCCGTGCGGTCACAGGCCGGTGTCGGGACCGTCATCGCGGTGGACGTGGCGCCCCACGTCGGGCCGAGCGTGACGGAGGACCACGGGCTGCACCTGTCGGGGTGGGCCCTGCTCCGCGACCGGCTGCTGCCGGGTCGCATCCCGTCCCAGGTCCCGGGGATCATGTCGGTGGTGCTGCGCTCGATGCTGGCTGCGGCCGAGCGCGAGCGCACGGAGATCATCGACGAAGGATGGGCCGATCTCTTCCTGCAGCTCGACGTCCCCGACCTGGGCCTGCTGGACTTCGAGAGCATCGTGCCGACCGCCAGGGCCGGCTACGCCCAGGCTCGCCCGCTGCTGGAGCGCTGGCTTGCGGGCTTGGACGCTCCCGACGGCAGCCCGAGGGCGGGGGCGCCGCGGTGGTCACCGCGGCAGGCCCATGCTGAACCCGGGGGGGGCAGCGCAGCTCAGTAGTCATCCCCCTGCTCGCGCACCAGGCCTTCGAGCTCGTCGCGAGCGGTGTCGCGGTCATGCTCGCTGGCCTCGTCTTGCTCCCGGCGGTCCCGAGCCAGACGGCGGACGTCCGCGAAATCGATGCCCTCGTCGGCGAGCGCGGTCAGCTCCTCCTCGCTGAGCTCCAGCTCGGGCTGTGCCGCCAAGCGGCGGCGCACCCGTTCCCCGCGGGTGGGCTCGCTGCTCTGGTTGCGGTCTCGGCTCATATCGCTACGTCACCTTCTCGAGGTCGGCTTGCTTGGCTCGGACAGCGTCCGCAGCCTCGGCGAGGGCGGCACGCTCCTCGCCGGTCAGGTCGAGCACGACGATCTCCGTGACGCCACCGCGCCCGAGTCGAGCTGGCACGCCGAGGTACACGTCGGCGATCCCGTACTCGCCGGTGACCCAGGCGCACACGGGCATGACCGCGTTCTCGTCCTGGGCGACCGCTGCCACCATGCGCGCCGCCGCCGCCGACGGCGCGTAGTACGCCGACCCGGTCTTCAGCAGCGCCACGACCTCCGCGCCACCGTCTCGGGTGGCTTGCACGATCTCCGCCAACGCGTCCGCGGCGAGGACGTCGGCGACCGGCGTCCCGTCGACGGTGGTCTGGGACGGCACCGGCACCATCGTGTCGCCGTGGGAGCCCAGGGTGAGGGCGGTCACCACCGCGGGCAGGACCCCGGCGCGCTCGGCGATCTTGTCGGCGAAGCGCGCGCTGTCCAGCATCCCTGCCTGGCCCATCACCCGTTCGGCGGGGAAGCCGGAGACCTTCCAGAACAGCGCGGTCATCTCGTCAAGGGGGTTGGACACGACGATCACCACCGCCTCCGGTGAGGTCCGCGCCACCTCGCCGGCCACGCCGCTGACGATCCGGGCGTTGTCGGCCAACAGGTCCATCCGGCTCATGCCCGGCGTGCGCGGCTTGCCGGCGGTCACCACGACGATGTCGCTGCCCGCCGTGTCGGCGTAGTCGTTGGTCCCGGTGACCGGCGTGTGGTGCCCCTCGATGGGCCGGGACTGGTTCATGTCGAGGGCCAGCCCCTGCGGCAGCCCCTCGACGATGTCGGTCAGGACGACCTCGTCGGCGTAGTCCGCTTCTGCGATCCGCTGAGCGGTGGTCGAGCCGTACTTGCCGGCGCCGACGATGGTGATCTTCACGAGGTGCTCCTCCCGTCGAGCCTGCACCGAGCACATGCCTGGAAACGTGACGGCGAGCCTACCCCGAGGGCAAGGCGGGTACCATCGCTGTACGAGCGGCGGCACCCGCCCGCCCGTTTGATCAACGGGCCACAGGGCAGGCTTGCACGGTACCCGGAGAGTTACGGACCAGATGAGCACCACGCCTGTCACCATCTTCGCGGCTCTTGTGACCGCGGTGTTCCTGCTGGGCGTGGTCGCGTGGTTCGCCGCCGGCCCGCTGATCGGGTTCGCCGCCCAGTCCGTCGAGGTCAGCGGCGACCCCGACCGGGATCTGCCCGGTCTCCGCGAACGATCCGTCGTGCGGGCGGCTGACGGCGCCCCGCTCGCGGTGCTCTCCGACGAGTTCGACCGGGAGACGGTCGAGCTCGACCGCATCCCCTCCCACGTCCGCCAGGCGGTCCTGGCCGCCGAGGACCGCCGGTTCTACGCGCACGAGGGCTACGACGTCAACGCGATCATGCGTGCCGCCTTCGCGAACGTCCAGGCGGGCGGCGTGGAGCAAGGGGCCTCCACGATCAGCCAGCAGCTGGCCCAGATCAACTTCCTCAGCGGGGAGGAGACGATCAGGCGCAAGCTCGAGGAGGTGCAGATCGCCCGCGCCCTCGAGGAGGAGTACGGCAAGGAGCTGCTGCTCGAGCGCTACCTCAACCAGGTGTACCTGGGGGCCGGCTCCTACGGGTTCCAGGCCGGGGCCCAGCAGTTCTTCGGGGTGAACGTCGAGGACCTGACCGTGGAGCAGGCTGCGCTGCTCGCCGGCATGATCCGCGCGCCCACCCACCTGGACCCCCGCACCAACCTCGGGGCCGCCACCAGGCGTCGCAACTCCGTCTTGGCGGCCATGGCCGAGGAGCGCTACATCGACCGCGCGGAGGCCAACCGGCTGGCGGAGGCGCCGGTCGACGTCGTGCCCCCCCGTGACCGCTCCCCCGACGAGCCCTATGTCGTCGAGGCCGTGAAGCGCGAGTTCTTCAACAACGCGACCTTCGGCGAGTCCGTCGAGGACCGCATCGACCTGCTCTTCACCGGCGGCGTCGAGGTGCAGACCACGGTCGATCCCCGCCTGCAGGCGGTCGCCGACGACGTGGTCTCTGCCACGTTCCCGAGCTCGGAGGGTCCGACGGCAGCACTGGTGTCGATCAACCCGGTGACGGGGGGCATCGTCGCCCTGCACGGGGGCAAGGACTTCGACGAGGTCCAGTTCGACCTCGCCACCCAGGGGCGGCGGCAGCCGGGCAGCGCGCTCAAGCCGGTCACCGCCGCCTCCGCCCTGGAGCAGGGCATCTCCCCGGATATCTCCCTGGCAGGCAGCGGTCCCGTCACCCTCGACGTCGCGGGTGCCATCGATCCCTTCGTGGCCGACAACTTCGCCGGCAGCAACTACGGGCGGGTCGACCTGCGCGCGGCGCTCGTCAACAGTGTCAACACGGCGTTCGCCGAGCTCATCATCCGATCCGGGGTGGAGGAGACCATCGAGCTGAGCCGCCAGATGGGGATCAACGTCGAGCGCGCTTTCGGCCCGGAGAACACCTGGGGTCCGGCGATCGTGCTGGGTGGTCTGACCCATGGGGTGACCCCCTTGGAGATGGCATCGGTCTACGCGGTGTTCGCGAACCAGGGCATCCATGTCCAGCCCCATCTGATCGACCGGGTCATCGACGCCGAGGGTCAGGTGCTCTTCGAGCGCGAGGAGCGCGCAGAGCAGGTGCTCGACCCGGCGGTGGCCGCGGCCATGGTGGACATGCTGACCGATGTGGTCGACCGTGGCACCGGGACCCGCGCGCAGGTGCCGGGTGTGGACGTGCTCGGCAAGACCGGCACGAACGCCAACGGCGCCGACGCCTGGTTCGTCGGGGCCTCCTCGCTCCTGTCGACGGCGGTCTGGGTGGGCCATGCCGAGGGCCAGATACCGATCCCCGACCTGACCGGAGGGTCTATCCCGGCCACGATCTGGCAGGAGTTCATGGCAACGGCGCTTGCTGACGTGGACGTCCCCCCGTTCGCCGACGACGAGCTGGACCGCAGCGCGCTGCCCGAGCCCGAGCCCGACGAGGACGACGAACTGCCGACGCCCGGAACTGCCACTCCCGCCCCGCCTCCGCCGCCCCCCCCGCCCCCGGTCCAACCGCCGCCCCCGCCACGCCCGCCAC
>JBBDQS010000157.1 GCA_040905805.1 Egibacteraceae bacterium
GGGTGTAACCGCGAGTAACGCGAGTTCTGGCAGGGTTACTCGCCGGTAACCCGCCGCGACCCGGCGGTTGTCCCCAAGTTGGGACCGGATCTCCCACGGCACTCATGGCAGGGCCATCCTGACGAGATGCGCACCCTGCCCCAGCCGGTCCTGCAGATGACGAGCCGCCAGCTCGGGCTGGCCAGTCGCGCTCAGCTGCTGGTGGTCGTGCGCCGCCTTGGCCTGGCCGCCCCCGCCATCGACTTCTGGGTGCGGCGGGGCCACCTCGAGGTCGTCTACCGCGGCGTGTACCGGCTCGCCGGCTGCCCGACCTCCCACGAGCAGGACGCGCTGGCCAAGGTCCTGCGGGCGGGCGACGGGGCCGCGGCCGGCGGCGAGATGACCCTCGGGCTCTTCCGCTTCGAGGGCTTCCGGCTGGCGCAGGGCGGGACGGGCGTGCTGGTGCCCACCGGCCGGCGCGTCACCGGGGTGCCGTTTCCAATCCGTGCCACCGCCCTGCCGCACGGACACCGCGCCACGGTGGCGCGGGTGCCGGCGCTGACGCCCACCCGCGCGCTCGTGGAGTACGCCCATGCCGAGCAGGGCAAGCGCTGGCGGGTGACCTTCGACGATGCCTGCCGCCGCCGCCTGACGTTTCCCGAACGGCTCCGCCAGTGCGCCCGCACCCTGCTCCCGCACCCGGGTGCGCTGGCCTGCCTGACCCTGCTGGGTGACCCGTCCGTCAGCGGTCTGGAGAGCGAGGGGGAGCGCGGCCTCGACTGGCTGGTGCGTGACATCGAGCCCGCGCCCGAGTGGCAGGTGACCGACCTCGTACCGGGCCGGCGGCTCGACTTCGCCTGGCGCGAGGCGCTGTTCGCCGTCGAGTACGACGGGCGCGACCACCACGTGCTGCCGACCGACCGCGACCACGACGGCCTGCGCGACCTGGAGGCGGCGGAGAACGGCGTGCAGGTGCTCCGCATCACCGCCGGCATGCTGCGCGACGACCCTGACCGCACCCGCGCGATGGTCATCCGCGCACTACGCCGGCGTCTGGCCGAGCAAGCGGTCCTGCGCACCGAGCGCGCACGCGATGCGGACTAGGCCTGGACTAGGCCGGATGGTTGCGCGGGACCGTGCCTCCGAAGGGGACAGACCGCACCGGGTGGGGGCGGGGACCGCGCCCCCCCGGCCCGGTATCCTCGTGGCACACCGCGCAACCGGCGCGAGCCGCCCCCGTCACCGCAGTCGACGCCACAGGGAGAGCGCATGGCCACGCAGACCCAGTTCACCGCCCAAGCCACCTACGCCGACATGGAGGGTGCGCGCCGGGCGATCGCGGCGCTGGAGCGCGCGGGGATCCCGGGGTCGGACATCACGCTGGAAGGCGCCGGCGCCGAGGCGGCCCGCGCGGACACCGACCAGAGCGACGCAGACGAGGCCTTCGCCACCGAGGCCATCCGCTCGGTGCTGGTCGGCGGCGCGCTCGGCGCCCTTGTCGGTGTGCTGGGCGGGCTGATCGGCGGGGTCATCTGGCTCGGCGGCCAGGGCGTGTACCTGGCGTCGATCGCCGGGCTGTTCGGCGGCGGGGGCCTCGGGTTCCTGGTCGGTGCGATCGCCCGCGTCCAGGAGAGCGAGGCGTCCGAGCTGACCTACAGCGACGCCGAGGGCAAGCCCGTCGTCGTGGCCGTGCACACCCAGAGCCGCAAGGACTGCGAAACCGCCATGGAGCAGCTGCGCGACACCGACCCTGCCCCCCAGGACGTGCGGTCGCGCGACGAGGAGGACACGGCCGCCGCGGACGCGTAGCGCACCCCGCCGCCGGCGGCGCTACTCGTAGCGCAGCGCCACCACCGGGTCCAGGCGCCCCGCCCGCCGGGCGGGGAACACCCCGAACGCCACGCCGACGCCGACGCTGACGCCGAACGCGAGCGCCACGCTCCAGGCGGTGACCGTGGCGGGCAGCGGCGTGAGCCGCTCGGCCACGGTGGCCAGGCCGAGTCCCGCCCCGATGCCGAGCACGCCGCCGACCCCGCAGAGCAGGACCGCCTCGACGAGGAACTGCAGGGTGATGTCGCGGGTGCGGGCCCCGAGCGCCTTGCGCAGCCCGATCTCGCGGGTGCGCTCGGACACGCTCACCAGCATGATGTTGCTGACCCCGATCCCCCCGACGAGCAGGCTGATCCCGGCGATCGCGGCGAGGACCAGCGTCAGCGTGTCGAGGATCTCCCCGGCGACGCCCAGGATCTCCTCCTGGGTGACGACGCTGAACTCCTCATCGTCGAAGCGCAGGGCCAGCTCCGCGCGCACCTCCTCGGCGACGCGCCCCAGCACGTCGGACTCGGGGGCCTTCACGAAGATCGTGTCGACCCGCCGCGTGCCGAACAGCCGCTGCGCCGCCGTGATCGGCACCATGACCTGCGCGTCGCGGTCCACGCCGAGCGTCGCGCCGAGGCGCTCCACCACCCCGACGACCCGGAAGCGCAGGCCGGCGACGGTGACGGTGCGCCCGAGCGGGTCGGCGTCCCCGAACAGCCCCGCCGCGGCGCTGGCGCCGAGGACGGCGACGCGCCGGCCGGTGAGCACGTCGGACTCGGTCAGGAACTCGCCGCGGGCGACCGGACGGTTCACGACCACGTCGAAGTCCTCGGTCACGCCGAGGACGCTCGCGAACGCCGACACGCCGCCGGCGCGCACGGTCTCGCCGCTGGCCAGGTTGCCGGTGACCGCGGCGCGCCCGGCCAGGCGCCGGTCGATGCGCTCGACGTCGTCCAGGCTGAACTTCGACAGCGTGGGTGCGGCCCCGAACTCGAACGTGCCGGGCGCCACGATCAGCAGGTTCGAGCCGAGGTCCTCCACGCCGGCGGTGACCTCGTCGCGCGCGCCCGTGCCGACCGCGACGAGCAGCACGACGCTCATCACGCCGATGACCACGCCGAGGGTCGTGAGCGCGGCCCGCAGCCGGTTCGCGGCGATGGCGGTGGCCGCGACCTTGGTCGCCTCGGTGAGCCTCACCCGTCCACGTCCGACACGTCGGCCGAGATCAGCCCGTCACGGATCGCGATGCGCCGCGGTGCCTGCGCGGCCACCTCGGGGTCGTGGGTGATCACGACCAGCGCCATCCCGGCCTCGGCGTTCAGGCCCCGGAGGATGTCGAGCACCTCGTGGCCGGTGGCGGTGTCGAGGTTGCCCGTGGGCTCGTCTGCGAGCAGCAGGCGCGGCCCGGTGACCAGCGCCCGGGCGATCGCCACGCGCTGCTGCTCGCCGCCCGACAGCTGCGCGGGGCGGTGGCCGGTGCGGTGGCTGAGGCCGACCGCGTCGAGGGCCGCGGCGGCGCGCTCGCGCCGCTCGCCGCGCCCGACCCCGCGGTACACCAGCGGCAGCCCCACGTTGGCCAGCGCCGAGGTGCGCGCCAGCAGCTGGAACTGCTGGAACACGAACCCGATCTCGTGGTTGCGCAGGTCGGCGAGCTCGGCGTCGGACAGGCCCGTCACGTCGCGGCCCGAGAAGGCCACGGTGCCGGTGCTCGGGCGGTCGAGCGCCCCGAGCAGGTGCAGCAGCGTCGACTTGCCCGACCCGCTCGGGCCGACGATGGACACGAACTCGCCGGGGGCGATGGTGAAGGACACCCCGCGCAGGGCGTGCACGACGGCGGCGTCCTCGCGCTCCCGCCGCCGGGACCCCAGGACGTAGGAGCGGGTCACGTCGGCGACGTCGACGACCGCCAGGCCCGCGGGCACCGTGGTGGCGCTGGCACCCACCGCCGTCACGAGCTGTCCGCGGACGGCGCGCCGGCGCGCACCTCGTCGCCGTCGCCCAGCCCCTCGAAGCCCGAGACCACGACGGCCTCGTCGCGCGCCAGGTCCCCGTCGACGGCGGCGCGCTCGTCGCCGAGGACGGCCACCGTCACCTCCACCGCCTCGGCCCGCCCGTCGCGGACGACGAACACGACCGTGCCGTCGTCGCGGCGCACCAGCGCGCGGGAGGGCACGACCAGCGCGGCGTCGACGGTCCGCGTGGCGATCTCGACGCTGGCGGTCATGCCGACGCGCACGCCGGTGAGGTCCGCGGTGTCCGGACCGGTGATGCGGACGCGGGCGGGGAAGCCCACGCCGCCGGCCTCGGTGGTGGCCGCCTCGATGTCGACCGACTCGACCACGCCGTCGAACTCGACCTCCGAGAACGCGTCGATCAGGACGGTGGCGGGCTGGCCGGCGCCGACGGTGGGGGCGTCGACCTCGTCGACGTCGGCGGTGACGTACAGCGTGGACAGGTCGTAGACGGTGAACAGCGTCTGCCCGGCGGTCACCGGGGCGCCGACGCGCAGCGTCCCGCCGCCAGCGGCGCCAGGCAGGCCGGTCAGCCCGCCGGCCAGGCCGGGGGGCAGCTCCAGCCCGGGCGGCAGCCCCGCGGCGGGTGCCCCGTCGGTGGCGGCCCCGCCCCCGAGCTGGATGGTCCCATCGAAGGGCGCGACGGCGACGAGCCCGTCGGCCTGGCGGGCGGCGACCGCGGCGGCGGCGTCGGCCTGGGCGCGCTGGGCCGCGGTGGCCTGCGCCACCGCCTGGTTCAACGCGTCGGTGAGGCTGGCGGCCGTCTGGTCCTGGCCGGCGGCCACCGCGTCGCCCGCGGCCAGCAGCGCCGCGCGGGTCGTGAGGTAGGACGCCTCGACGGCGTCGACCGCGCTCAGCGCGGCGGCACGCTGGTCGTCGGCGGCGACCTCGCCGGCGCGGGCGCGCGCCTCTGCGATGCGCGGGCGGGTCTCGGCGTCCAGCTGGGCGACGGCCTCGGCGGTGCGGGCCCGGCTCGCGTCGCCCCCGCCGTCCACGGTGATGCCGGCTGCGGCTGCCGCCGACTGCGCGGCGGCGGCCTGCTCGCGGGCGAGGTCCACCTGACTGGACTCCAGGCGCACGACCGGCTGCGCGCCCACGACCGCGTCGCCGTCGGCGGCGTCGAGCGCGACGACCACGCCGGAGACCGCGGCGGCGACGTCCTGGCGGGCGGCGGCGTCGACCCGGGCGGGCGCCGAGACCCGCTCGACCACCTCCCCCGAGCTCACCGGCGTGGTCTCGACCGCGGGCCGGTCATCGCCGAAGCACCCGGCGGACAGGGCCAGCGCAAGCAGGACAGCCACGAGCCGCGGGGAAGGCATCGAGCTCCATGCTACGTGCGAGCAACGCGAAACGGCGCCCCGAAAGGGGCGCCGTCCGGCGGTTCGTCGAACGGTGCGGTCAGTCCTCGTCGGTGGCGACCGGTGCGAGCAGGTCGGGCAGATCGAAGGCCAGGTCGGCGAGGTGCCCGGAGCAGCAGCGGTGCGCTTCGAGGTGGCCGGGCATCTCCTGCTCGACGGCGCTACGAAGCGCCTGCACGCGGGCGGTGGCGTCAAGGGGCGCGACTGCGGCCATGTCAGCCGACTCGACCACGGTGGCCACGGCCTTGCGGCAGCAGCCGAACACGGGGGTGTCATCGCGCCAGGCACCCTCGAACTCGCGGAGGAGCGCGTCGGTGGTGGCGGTGGCGGTGGCAGGCATCGTCACGATAGCTCCTGCTTCCTGCGTCGATTGTGTCGCGTGCCCTGCCAAGGCTACCCGCACGCGGGCCTGACGCAACGGGGCCGGTCCACGCGCCGATGTTTTCCGGACGCCCCGCGCGGGTCGATGGCGGTTCGGCGCCTACCTGATGGGTGCACGTACCGGGGGCGCGGCCACCGGTTAGGTTGTCGCGCACGGGGGCTGGTCAGGTGGGCTGACCATGCAGGCGAGCAATCCGAAGGGGTCGACGGATGCGGGCACGCACGGTTGCGTCAGCGATGATGGTCTTGGGCATGGCGGTGGGCATGCGACCCGGGGCCACTCCTCCCCCCAGATCGCGGTCAGCCCGACGACCGGCACGCTCGCGATCGTCTCGTCGGACGTCCGCACCAGGAAGACCTGCGACCTCCACCTGTCCGTCGATGACGGGGCCAGCTGGTTCGAGGGCGCCAGCCCGATGCTGGAGCCCTTCACCGACTGCTCGGGCTACGCGATCAACGGCCCGTACGCGACCATCGCCTACGACCGCGAGGGGACGCTGCTCGTGGCGCTGGTGGCCAACGACCCGGAGCTCAGCGACCTGCCCCGCCCCGACCGGCCGCGCTCGGTCTTCCTCGCGCGCTCGACCGACGACGGGCGCAGCTTCGACACCACGATCGTGTACGAGGCGCCCGAGGACGTCACCGACGATCCGCGCACGAACAACCAGCGGCCCATGGTGGTATTGGACCCGAACGACCCCGACAACGTGTATGTCTCGTGGCTGCAGCGCGGCGTGGACACCGGCCACCGGGCGCTGGTCGCCGCGTCGACCGACGGCGGACGGACCTTCGGCGAGCCGGCGCAGCTGAGCGACGACGACGACCACGGTGGCTACCAGGCCCGGGTGGCCGTGGACCACGAGGGCACCGTGCACGCGATCTTCCCGTCGGCGGGCTACGCCGACCCCCGCCCCGACGAGCCGATCGTGCGCCCGATCTTCTACACCCGCTCCACCGACGGGGGCGAGACCTGGCCGGAGGCCATCGAGATCGACGAGGGCAACGCCGAGTTCAGCTTCAACCGCAAGCACGAGCTGGCCGCCGACCCCGACACCGGGACGCTGTACGCGGCCTGGTACGGCCACCCCGACGCCCGCGCGGAGCGACCCGACGCCGACTCCGACCTGTTCGTGCGGGTCTCCACCGACGGGGGCGACACCTGGAGCGACCGGGTGGTCGTCAACGACGACGAGGGCGGCGCGATGCAGTACAACGCCGGGATCGCCGTGGCGCCCGACGGGCGCGTGGACCTGGCCTGGCTGGACTTCCGCGACAGCCCCATGCCCGAGGGCGAGGGCGCGGTCGGCAACGACGGCGGGTTCAACGACGTCTACTACGCCAGCTCGACCGACCAGGGCGCGACCTGGAGCGACAACCTGCGCGTCAGCGACCGGTCGATCGACCGGCGCATCGGCGTGTGGTCCAACAACATGCACAGCCACACCAACGTGGGGATCGCCTCCACCGACGACGTCGTGTACCTCGCCTGGCAGGACACCCGCGCCGGCGACGCGGACACCCAGTCCGAGGACATCTACTTCGCGACGGTCCGCAGGACGGGGACCGACGACGAGTCCGCCGGGCTGTTGACCGGCGTGCCCACGTGGCTGGTGGTGGGCGCGGCGCTGCTGCTCGGCATGGGGCTCGCGGCGGCGGCGGCGGGCGCGATGGCGCGCCGCTCCGGGCGCGCTCCGGCCGGCGCCTGATGGGGGCCGCCGCCGCCGGCCGGCGCCTGATGGGGGCCGCCGCCGCCGGCCGGCGCCGCGTCGGCCTCGTCCTGCGCGCGGGCCGGAACCGCGGAGAACCGCCTCCGCAGGCTCCAGCGATTCACGGGGTCAGCCCCCGGCGAGCTCGGCGGAGCGGGCGCGGGCGGCCTCGACCGCGTCGAGGACCGCGGCCCGCAGCCCCCGCTGCTCCAGGACATGGAGGGCGGCGAGGGTCGTGCCGCCCGGCGAGCTCACGGCCTCGCGCAGCTCTGCGGGGCGCCGGCCGGTGTCGCGCAGCATCGTCGCGCTGCCGACCACGGTCTGGATCACCAGCTCGGTGGCGACCTCGCGGGGCAGCCCGACGGCGATGCCCGCGTCGATCATCGCCTCGGCGAGCAGGAAGACGTAGGCGGGCCCCGACCCCGACACGGCAGTGACGGCGTCGAGGTCGCGCTCCTCGACGTGGACCACCCGGCCGACGTGGCCGAGGATCTCCTCGGCGAGGCGCACGTGCTCGTCGCCGGCGGCCCGCCCCGGGGCGATCGCGCTCATCGCCTCGTCGACCTGCACCGGCACGTTGGGCATGACCCGCACGATCGGGGTGCCCGTGGGGACGAGCTCGGCGATGGCCGCGGTCGTGATGCCGGCCGCCACCGAGACGATCGTGTGGCGCACGGTGACCCGCGGGGCGATGTCGACGAGCAGGTCCCGCAGGTTCTGCGGCTTGGTGGCCAGCACCAGCACGTCAGCGGCCGCGGTGGCGCCCGGCGAGTCGGTGTCGGCCCGCACCCCGTAGGTCTCGGCCAGCACCCGGGCGCGCTCGGGATCGCGCACGGTGCACCACAGCTGGTCGGGCCGGGCCCACCCCGAGCGCAGCAGCCCGCCCAGCAGGGCCTCGCCCATGTGCCCGGTCCCGAGAATCGCCAGTGTGCCGTTCATGGCGGGCAGGCTACCGCGCCGGCGCGCCGGGCCCGGGGGCGCCGGGCCCGGTGGCCCCAAGGGAATCGGGAACCGGGACATGCGAAAGCCCGCGGCATCCCTGCCGCGGGCTTCGCGTTCCCGCCGAGGCGAGGTCAGTGCATGGTGGCTACTTGCCCGAGCCCAGCTTGGACTCGGCCAGGGGGCCCAGTCGGCGGCGCGTGAACCAGGTCACGGCACCGGCGCCGACCATCAGCGCCAGGGCCAGGCCCATGCCCGTGCCACCGGTGCGCGGCAGCGCGCCACTGGGTGTCGGGTCCGCCGGCGGCGTCGCGTCGATCGGGGTGGTGTGGCCGGCGGCCGCACCGAAGTTCGACACGCTCTCCATCCCGGGGCCGGACAGCTGCAGGCTCGGGAGCCCGAGGCCGCCGAGGTTGCCACCGAGCAGGCTGTCGACCACGCCGGTGACCGTGCCGAGCAGTCCGCCGATACCGGCGACCTGCTGCGCCTCGACGCTCTGGGCCGAGAAGGCACCGCCGGACGAGCCGAGCAGGCCGCCCAGGAGGTCGAACTCACCGAGCAGACCGTCCACGGCGCCCAGCAGGCCGGCGTCCACGCCGCCCAGGCCGAGGCCCAGGTTGCTGAGGTCGATCCCCAGGTTCAGCGGGGTGACCGCTGCCCGGGAGACCTGGAAGTCGCCGTCGGTGCCGACGTTCTCGATGATCTCCAGGCCGCCGACGTCGACGACGCCGTCGAGCACGCCGCTGACGATCGGCAGGTTGCCGAGCAGTCCGGTGAGCGTGCCGGGCAGGCCCGACAGGCCGCTCTTCAGCGCGTCGCAGCCGTCCACCACCGAGCCGAGGCCGAGGATGGACACGCCGCCCGCGTCGCAGACCGCCGTGGCGTGCGCGTCGTCGCCGGCGGCGCTGCTGACCCCGAGGGTCAGGGCGTCAAGCGCCAGCAGGTCGGTGCCGGTCAGGCCGTCGAGCAGGCCCGTCACGGTGTCGAGCAGGCCGGTGACCAGTCCGAGCAGGCCCTCGAGCAGGCCGGTCAGCGTGTCGACCAGGCCCATGACCGTGTCGAGCAGGCCCTCGAGCTCGGCGAGCTCCAGGTTGGCGACGTTGAGCAGCTCGGCCGTGTCGGTGAAGCTCCCCAGGTTGTCGCACAGCGGCAGGATCGCGAGCAGCCCCTCGCAGGCGCCACCTTCCAGCAGCGCGGTCGCCTCCTCCAGGCTCAGGCCGCCGGTGATGTCACCGATGGCGCCCTCGAGCAGGTCGATCTGGCCGACGAGCCCGTCGATGCTGCCCAGCAGGTTCTCGAGGCCGAGGCCGCCGAGCAGGCCGTCCAGGGTGGTGGTGACGCTGCTGATGTCGGTCAGCGAGCCGGTCAGCTGACCGACGACCGCGTCGAGCTCCAGCTCGGTCAGCTCGAGGTCACCGAGCAGGCCGAGCAGCGACCCGAGGTCGAGGTTCTCCAGCAGGTCGAGGCCGAGCAGGTCACCGAGGCCGAGGTCCAGGCCGGTGAGGACCGCGCCGTTCTGGGCGGCCGCCTGCGTGCCGTTGGCCGTGGACTGCGAGCCGCTCTCGGGGAGGATGACCCCGAGGCCGGCGATCTCTGTGACGCCGGTGAGGCTGGCGGTCAGCGCGTCGATGGTGGACAGCGCGTTGCCGTCCTCGACGAGGGCCCTCATCTGGCCGACCCCGACGGTGCCGATGCCATTGACGTCGGCGGACTCGCCGCCGGCTTCGGGGTTGTCCCTGGAGTTGGCGCTGATCTCCTGGCCCATGGCCAGCAGCTGCGACAGCGCGAAGGGCTCACCGTTGCCGCGCGCGTTGCGCTCGGCGTTGGTGTCCGTCGACGCGTAGCTGAGCAGCGAGCCCAGGTCCAGGTCGTTGACCAGGTCGCCCACGAGGGGCAAACCCTGGATGTCGAGCTTGAGGATGTCCAGGCTCGTGGTGGCGGTACCGACGTCGCCGGGGGTGGCGGCAGCGGCCCCGGTGGTGGGTAGCGCCACGAGGGCGAGCACGGTGAACAGTGCGAGGAAGCGGCGACTCAGACGACTCATGTGGCACCTCATGTGTTGGTGGGCCGCCCCCCAGGGAGTCGGCGTGGACTGCTAGGGAGGGAGCTCATTCCGGAGCGTTCTCCCGTTACAACAAGCATCAACGAGCGGGCTGCAACCGGGCTATGGCCTGGCGGGGTGGTCTTTGTCTGAGCCCTTGTGACTAGTTACCGCTGCCGTCCGTCCCGGCGGCGTGGCCCGGTCGAGCACGAGCAGCCCCACCGAAACCGTCGCCATCACGACAGATCGCACTACGACGACCGGCCTCCCCAAAGGGCAGGGCGGGCGCGTGGCGAGCCGAGACTAACTGATGCGCGCAGGTAGGGCCAGGGATGCGGGCCGTTGCCCTGTATCGGTCGGACAGGGGCGGGCGCGCTCACGTGCCGGTGGCGGCCCGTTCTTGGCGCCCGGCGCCGGCGAGGACCAGCCGGTAGACCCGCAGGGTCGCGGCTGCGGTGCGGGCCCAGGAGTAACGCGCCGCCCGGGCCTGCCCCGCCCTGCCGGCCGCGGTGCGGCTGGTCGCGTCGGTGAGGTAGGGCGCCAGCGCGGCGGCGAAGCGGACAGGGTCGGCGCCGTCGACCAGCGTGCCGCCGCCCTCGGTGCCGACGACCTGGGTGAGCCCGCTGACGGCCGAGCCGACGACGGGCGTCCCGCACGCCTGCGCCTCCAGGGCGACCAACCCGAAGCTCTCCGAGCGGCTCGGCATGATCACGGCGTCGGCGGCGCGGTACAGCTGCGCGAGCTCGTCCTGGCGCCGCGGCGCGAGCAGCGCCACGCGATCGGCCACGCCGAGCTCCGCCGCCAGGCGGCGCAGGTCCTCGGGGTCGGTGCGGCCGCGACCGTGCCCGCTGGGCCCGCCGACGATCAGCAGGCGGGTGGGCACCCCATCGTCGGGCAGCAGCCGGTCGAGGGCGGCCAGGGTGCGGACCGCGACGTCGGGGCCCTTCAGCGGCTGCAGCCGACCCACGAACAAGACGATGCGTCCGCCCCCGAGCGACTGGCGGGCGGCGTGGCGGTCCCCGTCGGCGGAGAAGACCTCGAGGTCGACGCCGGGCTCGATGACGTGCACCTTGCCGGGGTGCGCGCCGTAGCGGTCGGCGAGCATCGCGCGTTCGCCGGGGGTGGGCGCGATGACCGCATCGGCGTCGGCCACGACCCGGTCCTCGGCGGCCAGGCGCAGCGCGGGCTCGGGCACGTCGCCGGGCGCCAGGGTGTCGTTCTTGGCGCGGGCGAGGGTGTGGAAGCTCTGCACCAGCGGCAGGCCGAGCCGGCGGCTGGCCTGGCGACCCACCCATCCGCCCATCCAGTAGTGGCCGTGCACCAGGTCCAGGTCGCCCGTGGCCGGATGGGCCGCCAGGGCGAGGTAGAAGGCGCACAGGTGGCTCGCCACGTCGGACTTCGACAGGGCCGGCGGGCCGGCCTCGATGTGGTGGACGCGCACCCCCGGCTCGGGCTGCACCGTCGGCGGCAGGTCACGGCCGGCGGCGCGGGTGAAGATGTCCACCGCCACGCCCGCTGCGGCCAGCTGGCGGGCCAGGGAGAGGATGTAGACGTTCATCCCGCCGCTGTCGCCCGTGCCGGGCTGCGCCAGCGGCGACGTGTGCACGCTCAGCAGCCCGACCCGGCGGGGCTCGGGTGCGGGCAGCTGGGGATGCTCACCGCGCGTCGTCACCCGGCGAACCATACCCGGCATCGGTGCGGGCCGGGTCGGGGACCTGCCGGTCGGAGGCCTGCCGGAAGGACAAGTACACCTCGAGCAGCGCACGCTTCTGCTTCTCGGTGAGGGAGGGCTCGGCGAGGATCTGGGCGCCGAGGTCGCCGTCGCGCTCCTCGAGGATGCCGGCTTTGACGTAGAGGGTCTCGGCGCTGATGCGCAGCGCCTTCGCGATCCCCTGGAGGATCTCCGCCGACGGTTTGCGCAGCCCGCGCTCGATCTGGGACAGGTACGGGTTGGACACCCCGGCCATGGACGCGAGGTTGCGCAGCGACAGCTGAGCGCTGGTGCGCTGCTCCCGGATGTACGCGCCGAGGTCGCGCACCCTGTTCGCGGCCGCATGGGCCGCGTCGCTGGTGTCCATGTCCGAGCCTCCGTCGTCGGTCGTCTGCGCCCCGTCCTACCCGGTTCCTACCCCGCCGGCAGCTCGGCCGCCCAGTCCACGACGTACGGGGTGGCCTCGACCCATCCCTGCGGCTGACCGGCGGGGGGGATCGCGGTGCGCAGCAGGTCGCCCGGGACGGTGGCGCCCAGGGCGCGCAGCACCGCCGCGACCGGCGGTGCGGGCGCGCGGTTGGCCCCGTCGGCGATCTTGACCGCCACCCCCACCGGACCGCGGTGGGTCATGAGACCGGCCGCGAGCACCCCCTCGGCTCCCCGCTTGGCCACGACCCGGGCGTCGGCGGCCATGAGGGCGCTGTCGGCGCACCCCGGCCCCCCGACCAGCTCGGGGTGGGCGGTCATGGCCGCCAGGACCTCGCCCGTCGGCGCGCCCCGCGCCAGGCGGGCGTACGCGACGGCCACCCGCATGAGCGGCAGCCGCCAGGCCGGGGCGCCGCAGCCGTCGACCGCGGGTCCGGTGGGGGCCGTGCCGGCGAGCTCGGCCAGGGTGTCGCGCACCTGCTGCTGCAGGGGCGCGCCCTCGTCGAGGTAGCCCGCCGGCTCGCCGCCGGCGGCGGTGTGCGCCCAGAGGAAGGCGGCGTGCTTGCCCGAGCAGTTGTGGGCGAGCGGCGTCGGTGCGTCCGCGGCGCGCAGGGCGGCGGTGTCGTGCGGCCAGGCGGGCGGGCAGCGCAGAGCCGACTCGTCCAGGCCGGCGCAGGCCAGCAGGCGCCCGGCCTCGACCCGGGCGGCGGGCGCGCCGGTGTGGGAGGCGCAGGCGATCGCCAGGCCCAGCGGGGCGATCGCCTGCCCGGTGGTGGCGAGCAGCCGCTGGGTGGCCAGCGCCTGGAACGGCTTGAGGGCGGAACGGGGGAAGACCAGCGCGTCGACGTCGCCCAGCCCGCCGATCAGGGTGCCGTCGGCGTCGGCGACCGCGAGGGCCCCCTGGTGGGCGGACTCGACGACGCCACCGCGGGTGACCTGGACGAGGACCCTCAGCGGTCGTCCACCGCGTGGTCGCGCTCGACCTCGACCTCGACGGGTGCGCTCACTGCTGGTCGGTGCCGGACGCCCAACCGGATGCGCGCAGGATGTCGTCGGCGACCAGGCTGCCGTCGGTCAGCCTGGCGGCCACCTCGGACTGCAAGCGGTCGAGGTGGTCGATGACCCGCCGGCGCAGGTCGGACACCGCACGCTCGTCGCTCGCCAGCCGCTCGTGCAGCTCGGCGAGCTCGCGGTCGCCGAGCTCGGGCAGGTTGCCGAACGACCACTCGGTGCGGTCGGCCTCCCGGCGGGTGTAGGTGGGGTCGGGGTCCGGGGTGAAGACCGGCGCGACCCGCGCCTGGGGGCTCCCGCTGCGGCTGGACGTGTCGTCGGCGAGGATCGAGGGCAGGGCGTCGACCAGGCGCTCGCCGTCGCCGGACTGCCGGCGGGCCCGTTCGGCGCGGACGATGTCGACGCGGCCCTGCAGCAGGCGCCGCTCGAAGCTCAGGCGCTCCTCCTCCTGCCGGCACTCGTCGCGCATCGTGCGGATCTCCGCTGTCGAGCGGTCCTCGAGACCGTCCAGGAAGTCGGACGCGGCGACCCGGTCGATCCGCCGTCGGCCCTGCTGTGCCATCTCGCGGCCCCTTCTCGTTCCGGACGTGCACCCCCCACGCTACCCGCGGCGCCCCGAGGGGGCGAGCAGTCACGCCCGGGGTGCGGGCCATGGGACGTGGCTCAGGGGACGTGGCTCAGGGGACGTGGCTCAGGGGACGTGGCTCAGGGGACGTGGCTCAGGGGACGGCGGGCCGGTCGGCCTCGGGCAGGTCGGCGAAGCGCTGGCGGTCCTTCGCGACCTCGCCGAGCGCGTCCTCGCGGTCACCGAAGCCGTCGACCTTGACCGACTTGCCCTCGAGGTCCTTGTAGATGGAGAAGAAGTGCCCGATCTCGGCGAGCAGGTGCTGGGGCACGTCGGCCAGCTCCTGCACATGCGACCAACGGGGGTCGGCCTGGGGCACGGTGATGATCTTGGCGTCCGGGCCCTTCTCGTCGGTCATCCAGAAGACGCCGACCACCCGGGCCGCGATGGTGCACCCGGGGAAGGTCGGCTCCCCGAGGATCACCAGCACGTCGAGGGGGTCGCCGTCCTCGGCCCACGTGCCCGGCAGGAACCCGTAGTCGCCGGGGTACTGCACGGCGCTGAAGAGCATCCGGTCGAGCATGAACCGGCGGGTCTCGTGGTCCCACTCGTACTTGTTGCGCGACCCCTTGGGGATCTCGACGAACACCTCGATCACGTCGCTGTCGCTCATGCGCGGCAGCGTATCGCCTCCGGTGGACTCGCTCAGCCCCTCCAGGACGGTCGCTGCGCGACTGCCACACCCGGCACAGCGGTGAATCGACCTCGCAGGCTCGGCCGATTCACGTGTCAGAGCCTCCAGGACGGTCG
>JBBDQS010000158.1 GCA_040905805.1 Egibacteraceae bacterium
GACCCCGAACCCGAACCCGAACCCGAACCCGAGCCCGAACCCGAGCCCGAGCCTGCGCCCGAGCCCGCGCCCGAGCCCGAGCCCGCGCCCGCGCCGAAACCCGAACCGACGCCTGAGTTCTCGACTGGGCAACCGACGCGCGTTCTGTCTGACACGCGCGAGGATGACGTGGCTCTGCCTGGTGACACAACGTCGACCGATGTAGCACAGCCCGCCCCTAGTTCCCCTGGTGGCACAACGTCGATCGATGTCGCACAGCCCGCCCCTAGTTCCCCTGGTGGCACAACGTCGATCGATGTCGCACGGTCCGGTCCCAGGTCGCCCGATGTGGTGACGGGCGGGTCCGTGGTTGGGCCGCCGATCGGCGGTGTGGAGGCCGGTGGGGGGGCGATGGCTGGTGCCCACGACCCGGCTAGGCCCTTGTACAGGAGTCTGGTGGTGCTGGGGTGGGTGCTCCTGCTCAGCGCCGCAGGGGTGCTCGGGATTCGCCCGCACGCCCGAGGAAGTGCGCGGCGAGGCGAGGTCACGGTCAGGTGAGGCGTTCCGAAGTGCAGGGCGGCCCCGCACGGTTGACGCCGATGGGTCGCCACCCGCTGGTGATCATGGCGGGGGTGTTCGTCCTGTCCGCGATCGGGACGGCCTCGGTCACGGTGGCGACGGCGAACGAGACGGAGATCCCGCCTCCACTGGCCGTCGTATCGGTGCCGGCTCCGGCACCGCAGGAGCCGGCACCGCAGGAGCCGGCACCGCGGGAGCGGACACCGCCGGAGCTGGCGCTTGCTCGGTTTGAACCGGTCACGATCGATGTCCCGTCAATAGGGGTGCGTTCGGTGTTGCAGCAGGTGGGCCTGACTGCTGAGCACACCATGGAGGTGCCCACGGGCCCCGACTACAACGATGCAGCCTGGTACGAGCACTCGTCGACCCCAGGCTCGCCGGGCCCCGCGGTCATCGTCGGGCACGTCGACTCCGCGATTGCAGGGCCGTCGGTGTTCTTCGATCTCGGCAACCTCCGACCGGGTGATGCGGTCATGGTCACCCGGGCCGACGGCGTGGTCGCAGTCTTCCGTGTGGACGAGGTAGCTCGGTATCCGAAGGAAGATTTTCCGACGGAGCTCGTGTACGGGGACACCGACCGGGCCCTGCTGCGACTGATCACGTGCGGTGGCGTGTTCGATCGCGCGACCGGGCACTACCGTGACAACCTCGTCGTCTTCGCCACGCTGGTCGACGCCCGGTAGCCGTGCTACGCCCGACCGTTGCCGATGAGTGAGCGATAGTGCTCATCTCACCAGCACCCCGTCTCGGGGTTGTTCGGCAGCCTTGGAGGCTGCGTCCCTTCCGCGCTTCATGGCCACCAGCCGAGCCGGGCTCGGTCTTACGGTCGGCTCCACGCTTGACAGCGGCCCTGACTGGGCCGACGGCGCTATCGCCCGCGAGGGGCTGCTCGTAGCGCGCGAGGTTGATGGCGGCGTTGTCGTCACGCTGATGGTTCGCACTGCACCCGTGGCAGGTCCAGTGCTGGGCCCACCCGATGTCTTGCACGCGCCCGCCAGGCCCTTCTGGCCAAGCATCCCGGCCACATCCAGGGCTTCGACCACGATCTCGCCGTGGGTCTTGGCGAGCCTGGTGGTCAAGGTGTGGATGTGGTGGCTGCGGATGTCAGCGATCCGCCGCTGGCGCCGGCTGATCTTGCAGTTCGTCTCGGTGTAGCGGCGGGAGCCTTGGGTGCGCCGAGACCGTTGCCGGCACAGGTGGCGCAACTCTCGACCCCAACCCGCGAATCCGGTCTGTGGACTCGCGGCTGCTGGGGGCGTTGGATGAGCACCCGCAAGGCCACCACCAGCCGGGTGCCCTTGCGTGACACCGTGGCCGCGAGAATCCTGGCCCTGCCTTATCTGTGTAGGAACCCCGATGTCAACGGAACGGGGCTGGGTTTAGGGGCCCCGAGGATCACGGACAGGGAACCTAGTAGGATCCCATCCGAGAATGTAAAGGGGAATGATGTCAGCGCATCGTAGGAAGTACTCGCCTGAGAGTTTAGGTATAATACTTGACGTATCCACTCGGCGCTCGGCTACCGGACCCCACAAGAGGTCTACGACGAGCACCTGAACCGGCCGCAAGCAGTCTAGTTGCAGTAATTCAGCTGCTGATCGACTGTCCGGAATCAGCGGGGCCCACCACCATGACCAGTAGAGAATGGCCAAGCTTGGACCTGGCGAGGTGGGAGTGGTAGTGGGGTGGATGGGGGGTGAAGAATAGGATGAGCCAGGCTTCACGAGTGATGTAGCGGTCGCACGGCGTCGCGGACCGCTGCTGGCACTGGCCTGGCCCGGGGCGGTGGCGGTGGGGTGCGGCGGCGCCGAGCGTCTAATCGTGGCGGC
>JBBDQS010000159.1 GCA_040905805.1 Egibacteraceae bacterium
CAGCAGCTGGCCGCCGACAAAGGGTTCGCGCACCCCACGCTGGTCAGCGCCAGTGCGACCGCAGCCGGCGGGCACGGGGCGCTAGTGCACTGGCTCAACCCCGCCTACCCCGACGACGCGGCCTCCAAGACCAAGATCCACGCCAAGGCCGACGAGCGCTACGCCCAGCTGGCCGCCGACGACGTCGACACGATCGGCGGGCAGACCCTGGCCGACGTGCACGCCGCCGAAGCAGCCTTGCACCCGCCGGCGCCGCCGGGCGGTGGCGGCTGGCAGGCCACTCCGACGCAGGTCGCCGAGGCGATGGCCGGTCTCAACCAGTCGCTGACCGACCTGTACGCCCCCGCCTGGTCGGGGGGAAAACCCGACGACGGCGGGGGTCTGCAAGCGGTCCTTGACGCCGAGGCCACCCTCGCCGGCGCCCAGTGCGACGAGATGGGCGACTCGCTGGCCACCGTCAAAGCAGCGGGCGCCGGACTGGTATCAAAGCAGCTCGACGCACTGCCCCCCACCGCGCGTAACACCATGATCGGCCACGCGGTAGCCCACGCCCTCGACCAGGGCGCCATCACCGAGGCGCAGGCCGCCTGGCTGGACCGTCCCTCCCAGTTGGCGTTGCTGCGCGCCCCCACCGACCCAACAGTGCGCCAGCAGCTGCAGACCCTGGCTGCTGACCGCCACGAGCAGGTCGCGACCGCCAAGACGGCCGCCGCGGCCGCCGCGGCCGCGGGCCCCATCCCCGTCGACGCGGCAGCGGCCACGATCGTGGCCTGGTCAAAGGCGCACGCGGACGCGGCCACGGCCACACAAGCCGTCGGCGAGTGGGCGCACCAGACCCCCGACCCCAAGGCGGTCGCCGACGCCGTCGGCGCGCCCGTGGCGGCCTGGCAGGTCACAGGGCAGCTGGCCACCGACACCAAGCCGTGGCGCACCTGGGCGAAGGGCCAGCCGCTGCCCACGCTGCGCGCCGCCGCCAAGCAACTGGGTATGGACACCGCCGGCGCGACACGCGCCCAGATCCAGAACTACATCGCGGCCAGCTGGGATCCGGCGCTGTCCAAAGCCGAGGTCCAGTCCGCCGCCGCCAACAACCTCAAGAAGAAGGCCAAGCCGCCGCCGCCCACCGCCACCCCCGCCAACAGCGGCGGGCACAGCACGCCCGGGCCCGCGACGGCGACGGCCGCGCACGCCGCCAAGCCCGCGGGCACGTCGGCTGCGGGCTCATGGGCGGCCAAGCACGCCAACGTGGTGGCGGCACTCAAGGCCCACCAGGCGGTGACCGCCGACGTGCCCGCCTATCAGACCCCAGAGCAGGTCGCTGGTCTGCAGCTGTCGGCGGGCCACAAGGCGGCGGTCGGCGGGATGCACCCCAAGACGTTCCACACCGACCAGGACGGCGCCACGTGGCTGCACAAGCCCGACTCGAAGGGCGGGGCGCGGGCAGCTGCCGAGGCCGCCGCAGCCCGAGTGCACAACCTCGCGGGGGTGCGCACCCCACCGGTGTACGTCCGCAACGTGGACGGCAAGGTCGGATCACTGCAGCCGTGGATCCCCAACGCCGGACCGCTGTCGACCAGCCCCACGCAGTGGTCACAGGCTGATGTGGACAGCATCGTGCGGTTCCACGTGGCCGGCTGGGTCTGTTCCAACTACGACGGCAACCCCGCCAACGTGCTGCGCACCCCCACGGGGGGGCTGACCCCGATCGACCACGGCCAGGCGTTCCGCTACTTCGGCCAGGACCGTCTGGCCGTCGACTACGACCCAAACGGCCAAAGCTACGGGCAGCCGCCACCGGTGTTCGTCACCGCCTACAAGGCCGCAGCTGCCGGCAACCTGGGGCCCGGTGTGCGGGTACGCCCGGAGGCCGCCATCCCCACCATCAAGGCGTTCGAGTCCATCCCCGACGCCGCCCTGCGCGCCGAGCTGGCGCCCGTGGCCACCGAGGGCGTCAAGGCCGGCCTGGGGTGGGTTGCGTCCATGCGCAAAGCCGCGCAGAAACGCACCGGTAAGACCAACGTGTCCGACGCCGAGGTCGCCGAGGAGTTCTTGGACCACGTCGTCGCCCGCAAGAACGGCCTGCGGGACGCCTTCGCCGGGATGTTCTCGGCCGCCGGGTTGGACGTCAAGGGCCTGACCAAGGTGGCGTGATGGGCAGCGACGCGAAGAAGGCTCACGAGCCCTACGAGGTGACGCCGGCAACCACGGCCGTCGACGAACCCCTCACCGTCGCCCAGTTCGTGCACGCCCACACCCCCGCCGGGGTCGACGAGCACGCCGGGGGCACCCAGTCGGGCGCTGCCCCCGTGGACCCCGCCGACGACCCGGCCGAGGCGCACGAGCCCGCCGAGGACCCGGCCGAGGCGCACGAGCCCGCGGTGGCGACGCCCCACGCCTTGGGTGACGCCCTCATCACCGTGCCCGACGCCGTGCCCGTCGGCGACGTCAACGGTAGCGCGCTGCTGATCGGCGGGGCCGACCTGGAGGACTCCGCGGCCACGCTGGTCGCCTACCACCACGTCGAGGGGCCCCTGGAGGTGCTGCACACCACCGTCACCCCCGCAGCCGAAGCCAAGCTGCTCGAGGCGCTGGCGCTAACCGACGAGCACAAGATCCCCGTCACGGTCGAAAAAGAGGTCGATGGGCAGCTGCCGCTGGACACCACCCACGGGCTGCACCAGCAGCTGGCGACGGTGGCGAAGAGCGTCAACCACCACCTCAAGGCCGGCGACGCGATCCCCGAGCACACCCACGCCAACCACGCCGCGCTTACCGCCCAGCTCGACGAACTCGACAACGGGCAGGCCACCGAGGCCGAGCAGGCCATGCTGGCCGCCTACCGCGCCGCCGCTGACGACATCGCGCTGCGACTGGACCCCGGCTACGACACCGCCTACGCCGCCGGCGGCAAGATCCCCCACATCCACCCCCACCAGGTGACCGCGACGGTGACGGTCACCGAGATGGTGCCCGCCCCCGTGGACGCACCCGCCGACGGGCGGCTGGCCGCCTCGGTACGCACCGCGACCCGCATCGACCCTGACCTGCACGACGGGACGACGTCGTGGGACGGCAAGCAGCGCTCCACGGCCAGCGGCCACGAGTACGTCATCGACCTGGGCGAGGGCTACACCGCGGTGTACCGCCCCCACGCCGCCGCGCACGGCCGCAAGGACCCCGCCTACTCCCACCGAGGCGCCCTGGAGATCATCGCGCCGCCCGGCGGCGGGCACGGCCCGGCGATGGTCCGCCGCCTCGGCCAGCTCAACCTCGTCAACCGGCCGATGTCCAAAGCCGAAGGCGAATGGGCCTACCTGCAGCGCAACATCACCGCCCAACAGCTCGGCGGCCACCCGGGGGTGGCCGCAGCGCTGGCCACCGCCGACGGGCTGGAGGAGGCCACCTACCAGCAGCTGTGGAGCGACCGCGCCGACGACGCGATCGGCATGAACGAAGCGCAGTTGGGCGACTTCGGCCGCCAGCTGCTGCTGGACGCCGAAGCCGGCGCGCTGACCCACAAGGTGGCCATCGTCCGCGACGCCGTGGCGAAAGCCACCGGCTTCTCCGACGCCGGCGCGCTGGCCGCCTCCCCGGGCTATGACCCGACCCCGACCCAGGCCGGCGGGTGGCTGCAGTGGAACCGGTTCGACGTCGCCGCCGCCCACGCCAAGGTCAACGCCGCGTTCGGTCAGCGCGGGCTGGCGCACAACACCAGCCAGTCAAAGCTGCTGGACATGTTCCGCAACGGCGGTGTCCTGGCGTGCACCGAACGGCGTCGGCTCATGGGCGTCAAACCTGGGGTGGGCAGCTCGGAGTCAGCCGACATGGACACCGGCGGCGCCCAGTCGGTCTTCCTGCGCGTCGCTGGCCCGGGCAGCGGCGCAGCGCTGTATTGGGACGACCCCGCGCGGCTGCTGCGCCGGGCGGACTGGTACGCCTACAACGGCGACCACTACGGGGCGATCAACCCCTCCTCGTCCAAGTTCAACCCCGCCAAGCTCACCCGCGACCCCGCCAAGCTCGCCAAACACAACGGCGGCAGCAACGAGGTGATGTTCCGCAACGGCATCGACCTCACCGGCGCGCAGGCGCCCACCCGCATCGCGTGCGCCAGCCCAAAGATGCGCACGCAGCTGCTCGCTGTCCTGGCCGCCCAGGGCGTCACCCACCTGGGTGGGCGCCCCGTCACCGAGGTAGTGAAATGACCCCGCCACAGCGCTGGACCGACGACCTCGACCGGCTGCTGACCAGACTCCTGGCCGAGGGCGCTGAGCTCGCGGTGTCCCATCCCGACGCGACACTGGCGTTCCGCGCGGCGCTGGCCCGCCACCACCGTGTCGACACCGACAGCGGCGCCATCTGGATCCTCCCGCTGGTCGGCGGCTACCACACCGAGTCCGGCTACGCCTTCGACCTGCAGACCACCCGCCGGCGCAACCTGACGTTCCACACCGTCACCGTCACCGACGACGACCATCTGGCCTTCGAGCTGATCACCGACCAGCGCGCCGTCGTGCGGCCCGCCGGCGCCGACGTCATCGGCGAGCTGCGCCGCTGGGACACCTACTACGCCGGCCTTGACGCCGACACCAAAACCGCCCTGGACGCCCTGACCGCAGACACCCTGTGACGCTCGTCTGCCCGGCGACTCGATAAAGGACCGCCCCATGCGCCCACCCACCCGTTTGCTGCTCACCCTGACCGTCGTGGCGTTGCTCATCGGGGTGATCACCCCCACCCAACTCGGCGGATGGCTGCACGCCGGCTGGGTGTGGACGTGGCAGGCGGCCGCTGGCGTCGCCGCCGGCTGGGGGGCCTAGTCGATGCGCCTGATCATCGACGAGGCCATCCACGCCGACCACGCCACGCTCGCCGCGCTGGTGGCGGCCGGGCTGGCCGGCGTGGACGACCATGACATCGAGGTGGCCATCACCCCCAGCGACACCGACGTCGTGCGCTGGCTGCTGGCCTGCCGGCCCGCACACGGATGCGGGCAGCACACCAACGTCACCGGCCCAGGATGGCGGGGCCACGCCGCGTCCACCCGCGCCGGCGCGCAACGCCTCGCCGGCGACCCCGACCAGCATCACCCGCCCCACACCCAGACGATGCGCGCCACCTACGCCTGGTCGGGGCGGTCCTACCCCCGCCGGCCCGCCCCCGGCGGTGGCCGGCCACGGTGGCTGCTCAGCCTGCGGATGCCAGCCGATCCACGCCCGGCGGCCACCGGCGACGCCTACCCCCGGGTGTCGCGTTACACCCGCTACGCCACCGCGCCTCCGGTGGTCATCAGCGGCTGGGCGGAGGAGCTGGTGCACCTGGTCGCCCACGAGGCCCGCCACGTCGACCAGCGCCGGCACCGGCGTCCGCGCAGCGAGATCGACGCCGAACGCTGGGCGCACGACGTGCTGGGCGCGTACCGCACCGAACACGGTCTGCCCATCCTGGCGGTTGAGGCGGTGCAGACGTGACCACGCTGATCGACCCTGCACGGCTCGCGGCGATGGTGGCGGTGCTGGCCGCCACCGTCACCGCCGTGACCCTGGCAGCCGCTGCCCGTGGGTCATCGGACACACCGGCGGCAACCGAGGCGGACAGGGCAGCCGTCACCCAAGCCGTCACCCAAGATCGCCGGGACCTGGCCGCGCGGCCCACGAGCGCCGGTGACCCCACCCCAGGCGTCGACGACCGGCCACCATCCACACGCGACCGCGCCGACGCCCAAGCTGTCGCGGCGGGGTTCGTCGAGCAGTGGGCCAGCGTCGCCCACGACGAGCCGCCCGACGACGCGCTCGGGCGTATCCGACCGTACGTGACCGAGGCGCTGGCCGACCAACTGCTGGCCGACCTGCGCCAGCCTGGCCGCTCCGGCCCATCCCAGCTGGGAGAGGTCACCGAGGCGGTCGTGGAGCACATCCACGGCCACGACGCCACCGGCCCACAGATGACCCTGGTCGTGGTCGCCCGCCAGCGCACCCGAACCATCGAGGGCGACACCCTCGCCCACCCCTCGTTCACCGTCCGGCTGATCCGAGACGGGTCGCGCTGGCGGGTCCACGAGCTGGTCCACTAACCAAAGGGCGACGACTAGGTGACCGACCTCAAGACCGGCCCCGGCCCGGACGCCAAGACCGCTGTCGCCAAGGCTGCGGTGGCCAAGGCTGCGGTGGCCAAGGCCGCGTCCGCCACGGCCACCGGCGGCGTTGCGACCGCTGCGTCCGCGCTGATCAGCCGCCGCCGGTTCCTCGCGGGTGTCGGGGCTGCTGCCGCCGCGGGGATCGGCGCGGTGCCGGTGCTGATCGGCTCGATGACGCCGGTCAACGACGGGTTCGCCGTACCGACCGCGTTCGCCCTGGCCGACATCCCCGGCGAGTTCCTGCCGCTGTTCATGGAGGCCGGCGACCGCCACGGCGTCGCATGGAACATCCTGGCTGCGGTCGCCTGGCGCGAGTCGGGCTGGTCACCAGAGGTCATCGCCTGCCAGCGTGACTCCAGCGCCGGCGCCCGCGGGCTCATGCAGTTCATGCCCGCGACCGCGGCCGGCATGGGCATCGACCCGTGCGACCCGCCCCAAGCCATCGACGGTGCGGCCCGCTACCTCGCCGGTCACCTCGCCCGCTTCGGGTCGATCGAGCTCGCCCTGGCCGCCTACAACGCCGGCGGCGGCGCCGTCGCCCGCCATGGGGGCATCCCGCCATACGCCGAAACCCGCGCGTACGTGCCGGCGGTGCTGGACCGGGCGGCGGCCTACGCCGACGCCTACGAGGCTGCGCTCGCCGTGTCGGGCAACGTCACCGGCAACCCCGAGACGCTGATCGAGTTGGCGGCACAGGGACGTGTGCGCCTGACCGCCCGCGAGATCGCCGACCTTCGCCACCCCGCCATGGACGGGCGGGTCATCGCCGTCATGGAGGCCCTGGCGGCCCGTTGGAGCTACGCGGTGTCGGTCATCAAGACCGGCCATTCGCGTTGCATCGGCGGCGGCAACCGGTCGGGCTGCCGCGAGTCGCACCACTGGCACTACCGCGCTGTGGACATCTGGCTGTTCGACGCGACGCCGGTCAGCCGACTCAGCGCCAGCGCCCGCCAGGTCGTGGAGTTCCTCGCCGGGCTGCACGGTGAGTTGCGGCCCAGCGAGGTCGGCTCACCGTTCCGGCTGCCAAGCCCAGGCCACTTCACCGACAGCGACCACACCGGACACGTCCACATCGGCTACAGGCCCACCCAATGATGGGCCGGTCCCACGCGCTCAGCGGCGCCGCCGGGTGGCTGGCGCTGGCCCCCCCGCTGGCGGCCGCAACCGATATACCCATGGAGCCGGCCGGGTTGGCCGCCGGCGCGGTCGTCACCGCTGGCGCCGCCCTGCTGCCCGACCTGGACCACCCCAGCTCGACGGTCGCGCGGGCGCTGGGACCCGTCAGCCAACTGCTGGCCGTGGCGATCGCCACCCTCGCCGGCGGCCACCGCCAGGCCACCCACTCGCTGGTGTTCGTGGCCGCGGTCGCCGCCGGGGTATGGGCCGGCATGCTCAGCCCCGCCAAGGATGTCGTGGCCCTAGCCACCGGCGGGCTGTGCGTCGGGCTGGCGATCCGCGCCCTGGGTCCCCAACAGCTGCGCGGCGGCGGCGTCATCGACCTGACCCTGGTCGCCTGGACCGTCGCGCTCACCGGGATCGGCTGGGTCCACCTCGGCCCAGTGCCCTGGCTGCCCGCCGCCGTAGCGCTGGGCGCCGCCCTGCACCTCGCCGGGGACTGCCTGACCCCGCAAGGCTGCCCGCTGCTGTGGCCACACCCCGCCCGCTGCGCCTGGCCGGTCCTGTCGCGCACCGGTGGGCCCGCCGAGGCCCTCATCACCGGCGGGCTCGCCCTCGCCGTGGCCTACCTCGCCTACGCCGTGTTGGTCCCCTCCCTCCCGCTCGCGCTGACCTAGAGACCCCGTTGGAGCACCTCATGGCCACACCGCCCCGCCACACCCAGCCCGCTAGCCGCCCGATGAGACCACCGTTGGCCTACCACGGCGGCAAGGCCAGACTCGCCCATGTCATCGCCGGTCTCCTGCCGCCACACCGGGTCTACTGCGAGCCGTTCGCTGGCAGCCTTGCGGTCCTGTTCGCCAAGCGGCCCGCCAACATCGAGATGGTCAACGACCTCGACAGCGACCTGGTCAACTTCTGGCGGCAGCTGCGCGACCGCGGTCCCCAACTCGTCGACCTGCTCGCTATGACCCCCTACGCCCGCGACGAGTACCACGGCGCATGGCAGCCCACCGACGACCCCCTGGAACAGGCACGCCGCTTCTGGGTGCGCGTCCAGCAAGGCTTCGCCCACAAGACCGGCACCCGCTCGGGCTGGCAATGCTCGGCCAGCGACGGCCGCGCCAGCACCCCGAAGTCCGCAACGGTGCTGCGCAAGGTCGCTGGGCTGCCCGAGACGATCGACCGGTTAGCCCCAGTCCTCATCGACAGCCGGCCCGCGATCGACGTCATCGCCATGATGGACGGGCCCCGCACCGTGCACTACTGCGACCCGCCCTACGTGCAATCGTCGCAGTCATCACGCTCAGGCGGTGCCTACCGGCACACGATGACCGAGGACGACCACCGGGGGCTCGCTGACACGCTGCGAGCATGCGAGGGCACGGTCGTGCTGTCCGGCTACCCCTCGCCGCTCTACGACGCGTTGTACGGCGACTGGCACCGCACGCAACTCCCCGGCCGCGCCGACACGGCCAACCGCTCAAGAACCACCAACGAGCGCACGGAGGTGCTGTGGAGCAACCGGCCGCTGCCCGCCCCTGACCTCACCCTGTTCTAGCGACGTGCCTGCATGACCCCGCTCGCCGCCCTCCTGCTCCTAGTCGCTCCGTGCGCACCGCCTGTGATCGGCCCGCACGACCCCGCCGCGCCCTCGACACCTGAAGGAGAAAGCCATGTTGACTGACGTTGGCACCACCGCCGGACATCTGCTGGATCGCGCCCGCGAGGACAGCGCGCAGCTCCTCGACGACATCGAGTGGCTCGCACATCACATCCAGGCCGGCCCCCACGACCCCGCCGGCAAGCACCTCTACACCGATGGGCGTCTGGATCCGGGCACGCTCGCTCGCATGATCCGCCACCTCGCCTGCTCGGTCACGGCCCCGCGACTGCTCAGTGGCGATGAGGCGTTGGCCCCCCACGGCGTGACACCGCTGGGTGAGGCCGCAGACCTTGGCTTCATCGTCAACGGCCACGTCGATCGGGCCGAGGCCCTCCGACGCGCCCGTAAGGTCGCCTGCCTGGCCGACTTGCTCAGCGGCCCCCGCCACGACCAGCAGCACCTGCAAGCCCAGCACGCCCACGCGGTCTTCCTCACCGCTGGCGCCGACTCCGACTACGCCTGGCTGATGCACATCGTGGAGCCCACCGACCCGCACGCCATCCCGGTCACCCAGGTGCGATGGTGACGCGCCACCACGGCCAGTGGCGCGCAACGCCTTCGTCGACGTCGATGGGGGACTGGCCGCGCTCACTCGCCGTCCACCCGTAGGCGGAGGCTGTCCCTGTGGGCATGGATTCGGCGAAGACCCACCAGGCGTTCGCGGTCGCCCCGGCCCGCCAGCACCGCCGGCCAAGCGACGCGGTCCACCTGCGTGACGATCGGCCGAGCGGCTCACCACCACTGACCGTCGACGCTGACGCGCTCGACGCCGCCCTGCACGCCGCCGGCGCCACCGTTGGCCCCCATACCGAGATCCGGCTGCGGCTGCGGCCACAAACATCTCCCGGCCAGCAAGGCTCCACCCAAAAGGTCGGACCCGACGCCTACCGCGTGGTCGTGCACGTGGCTGCCAAGCCGGCCCTGGCCGACCGGCACCTCTACGTGGTCAACAACAGCCTCGTGCATGAGCTGCGCCACGTCCAACAGCACCAACACGACCCCGACTTCAACGCCGCCTACTTGCACGCCAACCTCACCGTGGGCTACGACGCCAACCCCTACGAGGTCGAGGCGCGCTACTACGGGCGGCTGGCTGACCCCACAGGCCACAAAGACACCGGCCTCGCTGGACCCCCGCTCGGCAAACACGTCTGGGGACTGCGTGTCCCCTAACCGCGCCCGGCCGCAGCCACGGGGGACCGATCACCCACCCGCGGTGCCGTCCCGCCACGATCGCTGCGACCACCAGGACCACGGTGTGGACTACGCCATCCCGGGCCACCGCCTGGCCGCATCCCGAAAGGCTGCACGTGCCCGAGGCACGAAAGGCCGCCCAGTTTTCGTCTTGAGCGCGGCCGAGTTTATTGGCCACGAGGACGCCGGGAGCGTCGCCAGGGCTGCGGATGTCGTGGTTGGCGAACTGCAGCTGGAGGCCTGACACCCCGGGCAGCGAGTTCGCCGGCGTGCGGATCTCCGCGAGGAAGTCGGGCAGGGTCGCCAGGTCGTTGCCGGACAGGGCGGCCAGGCTCGTGAAGCGGGTGCCCGTCAGGGCATGCCATCGCCCGCGAAGAAGTCGTGACGGCATCTGACGTGGACCGCAGCGGCCATCCGGGTCCCGCCCCTATCCTCGCCGTCCCCGCGGGCCACCCAGCGTCGGCGGACGGGGCCGGGTACGCCAGCTGGTAGGCCCTATGCTTCTGGTGTCACTTTCTGGGGATCTGTGAGCCGAGTCTTGCCGGGTGTGAGGGCAGGAGGGGCTGGGGTGCCGACGATTCGCGATACACCGCCCAAGGCGGTAGCCGGCGAGCTCGCCGACCTCGATGATGCACTCGACGACGCCATCCCCGCCCGCCGAGTCGACCGCAACCTGCTGGTCGCCACCTGGAACCTACGGGCCTTTGGTGGGCTGACCGACAAGTGGGTCGCCGGCGACGACGACAGCCCCAAGCGTGACCTGGCCGGCCTGCGGGCCGTCGGGCAGATCGTGTCGCGCTTCGACGTGGTCGCCTTGCAGGAGGTCCGCGGCAACCTGCGCGCGCTGCGCCATCTGCTGGCCTGGCTCAACCGCGCCGGGGACACGTGGGGACTGCTGCTGACTGACGTCACCCGCGGGGCGGCCGGCAACGACGAGCGCATGGCGTTTCTGTATGACACCCGCCGGGTCAAACCCTCCGGGTTGGCCTGCGAGCTGGTCGTGCCTCCCGAGCGCGACGACATCGAAGAAGGCGCATTCGGCCGCCAGTTCGCCCGCACCCCCTACGCCTGCTCCTTCTACGGAGCGGGAGACACGTTCATCCTTGTGGCCCTCCACGTGCTCTACGGCCGTTCGCCGGCGCAGCGGGTCGGCGAACTACGCGCGATCGCGCGGTGGCTGGCGGAGTGGGCCAGCACCGTCAACGCCTACCACCACAACCTCATCGCGTTGGGTGACTTCAACATCGACCGCAAGGACGACCCGTTGTACCAGGCGTTGACCTCTACCGGCCTGACGGTGCCGGCCGCCTTGCATGAAGTCCCGCGCACCATTTTCGGCTCGCCCACAACCAACCACTACGATCAGATCGCCTGGTTCGCCAGCGAGACCGGCAAGATCCCGAAGCTGTCGCTGCAGCCCACAGGCCAAGCCGGCAGCTTCGACTTCACCGGGCTGGTCCACCGCGACCTCACCCGCCAGCAGATGTCGTGGCGCATCTCCGATCACTTGCCACTGTGGGTCGAGTTCGCCCACTAAATCAAGCACGGCACCGGGCCGCTGGCGAAAGTGACGCAAACCACCAGGGACGTGGTCGCGGTGACGCAGTGCTCCGGTCGCTACCGCTAGCCGCTAGCGCAGCCGAGATTTCAGCGAATCCCGAAAGGTTCCGGCGACCCTCGATGCCGCGGAAACCAGCCTGATGGTTACCAGCATGATGCGCCGGGTCGGCTGACGCCGCCGCTTCGCCTCCCGTGTCCGGGACAGGTGGCGTCTATCCTGCGGATCATGCGGAATGAACAGGAACTGCTCGTTGCGATCGCCAAGCGCACCCGAGCCACGATGCCCCGCACGGTGGCGCTGCTGCATGAAGCGGGATCGGTGACGGCCGCGATGGGCGGCGGCGGCGACGTCGACGAGGACACGCGTCGCGAAGTGGTGGGCGACGTCACCAGCGAGGACCTCGAGTGGGCGCAGAAGTTGGTCGCTGAGGCGGAGGAGGCCGGAGCACGACTGGTCACCATCTTCGACGACGCCTACCCCGCGAACCTTCGGGACGTCCACGACCAGCCCCCGTTCCTCTTCTACAGCGGCGATCTGCGGCCGGGGGGTGACCGGCGGGCCATCGCCGTCGTTGGAACCCGCCAGGCCACCGACGGCGGGCTCGAGCAGGCGCACCGGCTCGGGCATGACCTCGCCAAGGCGGGCGTCACCGTCGTCTCGGGGCTGGCCGCCGGCATCGACACAGCCGCCCACCGCGGCGCTCTCGAGGCGGGCGGGCGCACCATTGCCGTCTTCGGCACCGGCATCCGTCGCGTCTACCCCGCCGAGAACCGGGACCTCGCCGTGGAGGTGAGCCGCTCGGGCGCCTGCGTGTCGCAGTTCTGGCCGAACAGCCCCCCGACTCGCCGGAGCTTCCCTCAGCGCAACGTGGTCACCTCCGGGCTGTCGGTCGGCACGGTGGTGGTCGAGGCGAGTGGCAAGTCGGGCGCAGCTCAGCAGGCACGGCACGCGCTCAAGCACGGTCGGCGGCTGTTCCTCGTCGAATCGCTCGTCCGTGAGGACTGGGCCCGCGAGCTCGTCGGGCGGCCGGGTGTCACGGTCGTGCACGACGTCGATGAGGTCTTGCAGGTTCTCGACGAGCTCAGCGACCCTGGCCGAGGCCCGCACGAGAGCGTGCAGCTGACCTTGGCGTGAGCGCCGGCGCCCACATCACCGACCTGTGGATGCCTCATCTCGTCCCGCCGCTGACCGCTGGGGCCGACGTGTGCCCCATCTGCCACGCCCACCGCGCACCGGACTTCGACGAGTGCTGGACGTGCGGTCAGACCGCGTCGATCGCCGGCGCAGTCCACCGGATCATCCCGATCATGCTGTGGGACACCGGCACTCCAGCCGGCAACCTCATGCACGCCTACAAGCAGGAGAACTCGCCGCGGTTCATCGAGCTCCGTGAGATCCTCAGCCGTTGGCTCAGGATCCACTTGGTCTGCCTGTCCCCCGAGCCTGATGCCAGGCTGACCCTCGTCACCCACGTGCCTTCCAAGCGCGCCAGCGACCGACCCCATCCGCTCGGGCTGGTGCTGCAGCACATCGTCGCCGCCGGCGGCTACCAGTCCGTGCTGATCCCCGGACCGGGCGCCGGGCGGATCGGCCGCAACCGACCCGACCCGGAGGGGTTCGCCTTGGCTCCTGGCGCCTGGGTGGCCGACCAACGGATCGTGCTTGTTGACGACACCTTCACGACCGGTGCGACGCTGCAGTCTGCGGCGCACGCTCTCACGGCCGCGGGCGGGCACGTCGCTGCGGCGGTCGTTGTCGGCCGCAAGGTCAACTGGCGCGGCCACGACCCAGCCGAGGAGGTCTGGCGTCGTGCGCAGCGCCAGCCCTTCGACTGGGATCGGTGCTGCGCCTCCCTGCCGGGCTGCGTCGTATCGACGGACCTGGGCTTCCACCTGGACGAGCCGCCGTTCTGAGACAGTCCGCAGCCATCCCGCCGGGTCAGCATCGGTGGCCGGTTTGCAGGAAGCCTGGTGAAGGCGCTCTCAGCACCCTGTCGATCGGGGAGGCTGTGGGGGGCCGACGGGCACGAGCGCGCGTAGCGCCGAGGCCGAGCTGCGGTCCTTAGCTTAGCCGGCCGGTCCGTGGCGATGTGCCGCCGGCGAGGTAGTGGACGATGGCCTAATAAGGTGACGTGGCGGTTGACCGCGTGTTGGGATCTGTTCGCAGCGGCCGCTCGTCTTGGAGTCGGCGTGGCGGGCGAAGCCCTGCAGGTTCCGCCGGGAGACGTTGGCGTCCAGCTGCCTGCACCTGTAGCCGGCCCAGTGCTCGGGTCCGTGTCACCAGGGGCAAAGTAGGGCTGACGGGAACGTGGTCCTTGCCGGCGACCGGACGCTGAAGCTCGGGACCCCCTCCGGCGTCTCGGTCGGCTCGACCGGCGCAGAGCCTGATGATCGGCACTGCGCAGAGGCTGTCGCCGGCCTCGCTGGGGCCCGGACCGGTCAATGCGTCGCGGACCGGTCAATGCGTCGCCAAGGCGGGGGTCCCGATCCCGGCGACACCCGGGAGCCAGCCGACGGCGACGGCGGCTTCGACGGTGACGGTCACGGCCGGAAGTCCCAGGCCACCACCCGTGCGTCGCCGAGGACCTCGAAGAGCCTTCCCGAGATGGGGTGCAGAAGGAAGCCGTCGATGGCGTGCTCCCACAGCTCGACTCGTCGGGTGGTGGGGATGGCCTGGGGGACCCGGGAGATCATGACGGTGGCCACGATGTCGGGAGCTAGGTCTGCGAACTGGGTGTCCTGGGTGAGGAACAACAGGTCGGCCTCGGTGGCCAGCCGTTGGCGGATGGCGTCGTCGGAGAGGCCCCGCAGGCCGAGGGCGGTGATGTGCTCGGCCTCGTAGCCGGCATCGCCGAGGCGCCGGTAGAGCTGGAGGGGGAAGTTCTCGTCGAGGAGG
>JBBDQS010000160.1:0-10072 GCA_040905805.1 Egibacteraceae bacterium
GGGGCCGGGGCGGCCGGCGCGGCCGGCGGGGCGGGGCCGGCGCGGCCGGGCACGTAGGCTGTCGGCATGTCCACCGCGCTGATCTGGAACGACGACGGGTTGCGCTACGACTTCGGCCCCTTCCACCCGCTGAAGCCGGTGCGCGTGGAGCTGACCGTCGCGCTGATCCGCGCCTGCGGGCTCACCGACCGCGACGGCGTCCTGACCCTGCCCCGGGCCCCGTTCGACGCCGACGACGCGGTCCGCATCCACACCCCCCGCTACGTGGAGATCGTGAAGCGGCTGTCGGCCGAGCCCCAGCTGGGGAGCTCGGCGATCCACGGGCTGGGGCTCGGCGACAACCCGGTGTTCGCCGGCATGCACGAGGCGTCGCTGGAGGTCTGCGGCGCCTCGGTGGCCGCGGCGCAGGCCGTGTGGGAGGGCACGGCAACCCACGCGTTCAACCCGGCCGGCGGCCTGCACCACGCGATGGCCGACCGCGCCGCCGGCTTCTGCATCTACAACGACCCGGCCATGGCCATCGAGTGGCTGCTGCGCCACGGGGCCACGCGGGTGGCCTACGTCGACGTCGACACCCACCACGGTGACGGGGTGCAGACCCTCTTCTACGACGACCCGCGGGTGCTGACCGTCAGCCTGCACGAGTCCGGGCGCTACCTGTTCCCCGGGACCGGGTTCCCCGACGAGGTCGGCGAGGGCGACGGACGCGGCTCGTCGTTGAACGTGCCGCTGGAGCCCCAGACGCCCGGGGCGGTGTACCTGGAGGCGTTCGACGCGATCGTGCCGGCTGCGCTCGACGCGTTCGGGCCGCAGGTGCTCGTCACGCAACTCGGGTGCGACACGCACATCACCGATCCGCTGGCGCACCTGGCGCTGACCACCGACGACTACAGCGAGCTGGCGCGCCGGCTGCACGACCTCGCCCACCGCCACGCCGACGGGCGCTGGGTGGCGACCGGCGGCGGCGGGTACCAGATCGCGTCGGTGGTGCCGCGCGCGTGGACCATCTACTTCGCCGAGCTGACCGGGGCCGACGTGCCCGTCGAGGTGCCATGGGACTGGCTCGCCACCGTCGAGCAGCGCCTCGGCGAGCGTCCCCCCGCCCACTTCCTGGACGACGACGTGCACCTGCCGGCCGACCACCTCGAACGCTGCCGCGACGGCGCCCGGCGCAGCGTCGAGGATCTCAAGGCCAGCGCCTTCGACCTCCTGGAGCGACTCACGTGAACCGGCGTGCCAAGACCGCCAACCGCATCGACGAGCAGCACGGGGATGGCGCCGCCGACCTGCGCGCCCACCTGGTGCGCGCCCGGCTGGCCGGCGAGGTCGCGACCAGCCCCCAGGCCACGGTGACCAACTGCACCCGCCTGGTGGCCGGCCACCCCGAGTTCACCTTCGGGCTCTCCGACTGGCGGTCCGCGTCGCTGCTCGAGACGGTCCACGCGGTCCAGGTCCTGTGCGGCGGGGACCCCGGGGGTGACCCGCCGGCCGGTCCGGGCTACATCGACCCGGAGGCGACCATGGCGGCCATCGCCCGGCACCGCGACGGGGTCGCCGCCCTGGCCCGCACGGGCGGGCGGGTGCTGCTCGCCACGGGCCACCCGACCGGCCTGCTGCCCCACTACGCCACCCTGGCCCGGGCGCTGCAGGCGGCGGGCGCGGACCTGCTGATGCCATTGGACGACCAGGCGGTCCACACCGCGGAGGACGGTCGTCCCCGCAGCGTGCGCTTCCTCGACGGGGTGGCCTGCGTGAGCGACGGGGGGTCGTTGCGCCACACCCACGTCGCCACCTACATGGAGGCCATGCTCGACGCGCTGGGCGCCACCGCGCCCGACCTCGTGATCGCCGACCACGGCATGGCGGGCGCCGCGATCGAGGCGGGGATCGCCACGCTGTCGATCGCCGACGTGAACGATCCCGCCCTGCCCCTGGCGCAGGTCCGGGGCCGCACCGACGCCGTGCTGCCCATCGACGACAACTTGGCCCCGAGCTCCTTCGTCCCGGTCACCGCCGCGGTGCTGGGCGGGCTCGCCGGCCGTTAGCCGCCGAGGGCGCCCCACCCTGGATGGGGAGCATCTGCCTCTCGCCGGGGGGCCCGGGCAACTTCCGCTACGAGGCCCACCACTACTTCGACCACAACCGGTCCAGCTGGTACGACCACACCGACGACGAAGAGGTCGCCGACGCGGTGGCGAAGGGCTACTGACGTGGCCCGACGGGCCCGCTCACTCCAGGGGCGCCGCGGCGAAGCCGACACTGAACCGCCGGCACCAGACCACAACGCTGCGGAAGCGGGTCACGTCGATTTCGGCGGGCACCGGGTAGTTCTGGTCGCCGCGGTTGGCGGTCAGCTCGCCGAGGTCCACGAAGTCGACGTCGTGGGCGGCCTCGTCACCGTCGGCCGGCGCGGCCGACAGGTACACGCGCAGGTCGGGCCCGTTGCTGGTGTCGAGGTCCTCGAAGCGCACGAGGTGGGTGCCGTCGTCGTTCGCGAGCAGGCGCGCGGTGCCCGTCCCGTGCTTGCCGGTGAAGCCGGCGAACGCGCCTCGGGCGAGCTCGTCGAACGTGACGGCGCCGCCCCCGGCCCCGCCCTCGGCCCCGCCCCCGGCCCCGCCCCCGGCCCCGCCCTCCGTGGCGGCCTCGCCCGCGACCACCCCCGGCAGCTCCTCGGCGGCCTCCCGGTCGAACAGCAGCGTCTGCGGCTGGAACCAGACGAGCACCACGGCGACGACCACCACCGCGGCAACGGCCGCGACCAGCAGCCAGGCTTTGCGTGCGGAGCGTTCCATCAGGTCTCCGATCACTCGGGGCTGGCCAGGACGATCAGCTTGGGGCGGGTCATCTCCTCCACGGAGTAGGGGATGCCGCCAAGGCCGAGCCCCGAGGGGCCCCGGCCGCCGAAGGGCATCCAGTCCACGCGGAAGGCGGTGTGGTCGTTGACCATCACCGCGGTGGCGTCGAGGCGGCGGGCGGCGCGCAGCGCGCGGTCGATGTCGCGGGTGACCACCGCGGCCTGGAACGCCCAGGGCACGGCGTTGGACCGGGCGATGGCGTCGTCGAGGTCGGCGCACCCGACGACGCTGACCACCGGGCCGAACACCTCCTCGCGCAGCACGCGGGCCTCGGCGGGGGCGTCGACCAGCAGCGTCGGGGCGAAGACGCGCTCGGAAACGGCCGCCCCGCCGACCGCCGGCCGCGCCCCGAGCGCCGCGGCCTCGTCCACCCAGGCCCCCACCCGCTCGACCTCCGCGGGCGCGATCAGGGGGCCGACCTCGGTGGCGGGGTCCAGCGGGTCCCCGACGCGCAGCGAGGCGACCGCCTCCTCCAGGCGGGCGACCAGCTCGGCGGTGACCCCGCCCACGGCGAACACGCGCTGCACGCTCACGCAGACCTGGCCGGCGTGGTAGTAGCCGCCCTTGCGGATCAGCTGGGTCGCGAGGTCCAGGTCAGCGCCCTCGTCGACGATCATCGGGGCGGCGCCACCGTGCTCCAGCGCGCATCGCACGCCCGGGGCCAGCTGCGAGCGCATCCGCCAGCCCACCGCATGGCTGCCGATGAAGGACAGGAAGGCGATGCGCGCGTCGGTGACCAGCTCCTGGGCGACCGCCCCGGGGCAGGGCAGCGCCACCGCCCAGCCCGGGGGCAGGCCGGCCTCGACGAGCAGCTCGACCAGCGCGAGGCACGACAGCGGGGTCGCCGAGGCGGGCTTGACCACCACCGGGCAGCCGGCGGCGACGGCCGGCGCCACCTGGTGCACGACGAGGTTCAGGGGATGGTTGAACGCGCTGACCGCGGCGACCACGCCGATCGGCTCGCGGGTGGTGAACGCCAGGCGGCCCCGCGCCGCGTCGGTGGCCCGCATCGGCACCTCCACCCCCGCCAGCCGTCCGGCCTCCTCCGCGGCGAGCACCAGGCCGGTGGCCGCCCGGTCCACCTCGACCAGGGCGTCGGCCAGGGGCTTGCCGCCCTCGGTGGCGATCGTGTCGGCGAAGGTGTCGCGCCGCCGGGCGAGCAGGCCCGCCGCCCGGTGCAGGACCCCGACCCGCTCGGGGGTGGGCAGCCACCCGTCGCGGTCGGCGAACAGGGCGCGCTGGCGTGCCAGGACGTGGTCGATCGCCGCGGCGTCGGCCTGCTCGACCTCGGCCACCGGCGCGCCGGTGTAGGCCGACACCACCGGGGCGAACGACCCATCACCGCTCGGGTGGCCCGGGATGGACAGCGGGTGGCGTTCCACCGCCATCAGTGCTGGAGCAGCTCGCCGAGGCGGCGGGTCAGCCGCATGTTCTCGGCGTAGTCGACGGGCACGACGATCACCGAGGGCCGGTCGGTCACGGTGAACGCCTCCTGCAGGGCGGGGCGCAGCTGGTCGCAGCCGGTGACCCGCACGCCATGGCAGCCGAGGGCCCGGGCGAGCTCGGCCAGGTCGGGGTTGCGCAGATCGGTGTGGGAGGTCTTGCCGTAGGCGACCTCCTGCTTCCAGGCGATCAGCCCGTAGGCGGCGTCGTCCCAGACGAGGTTGACCGGGGCGATGCCGTGCTGCACCGCCGTGGCCAGCTCGGCGACGTTCATCATGAAGCCCCCGTCGCCCTGCAGGGCGACCACGCGCCGGTCGGGGTGGCAGAGCTTGGCGGCGATCGCGCCGGGCAGGGCGATGCCCATCGAGCAGAACCCGTTGGAGATCAGGCTGGTGTTGGGCGCGTACGCCGGGTAGTGGCGCGCCGTCCACATCTTGTGGGCGCCGATGTCGCTGATGACGATGTCCTCGTCGCGCATCTCCGCGCGCAGGTCGGCGAGGATGCGCTGGGGCTTCATGGGGAACCCGTCGTCGGCGGAGAACTCCTCGGTGATCTCGTAGACCAGGGTCTTGCGGACCTCCGCCCCGGTGGGGGTGCCCTTGCCCCGGTGGTCGTCGGTCAGGCGCTCGTTGATGGCCCACAGGCAGGCGGCGATGTCGCCGACCGCCTCGACGTCGGGGCGGTAGGCGCCGTCGACCTCCGCGGGCGTGAAGTCGACGTGCAGCAGCGCCTTGTCGGCCCCGACGTTCCAGCGGTCGGGGTGCCACTCGACCATGTCGTAGCCGACGGCGATGACCAGGTCGGCCTCCTCGAAGCAGCGGATGACGTGGTCGCGGGCGCCGAGGCCGGCCGCGAACAGGCTCTGCGGGTGGCGGTCGCTCAGCGCGCCCTTGGCGTGGAAGGTCGTCGTCGCGTACATGCCGGTCGCGTCGACGAAGCGGTGCAGCTGCTTGCTCACGCGGGTGCGCACGCAGCCCCCGCCGAGCAGGAGCATCGGCGAGCGCGCCCGCGCGATCAGCTCCAGCGCCGCGGTGACGGTCTTCTCGTCGGGGGTGGGCCGGCGGATCTTCAGCCCGGGCACGATGGGCTCGTCGTCCACCTCGACCTTGGCGACGTCCTCGGGGAGCTCGATCAGGGTCGCCCCGGGGTTCTCCGCGGCCGCCAGCTTGAACGCCTTGCGCACGATCTCGGGGATGTTGCCCCCGGTCCAGACGGTCGCGCCCCACTTGGTGACCGGCGCGAACATGCCGACCACGTCCATCGCCTGGTGCGAGTCCTTGTGCAGGCGGGTGGTGGCGCCCTGGCCGGTGATCGCCACGACCGGCGAGTGGTCCATGTTGGCGCTCGCCACCCCGGTCAGCAGGTTCGCGGCGCCGGGGCCGAGCGTGCCGAGGCACACGCCGGGCTGCCCCGTCAGGCGCCCGTAGAGGTCGGCCATGAACGCCGCACCCTGCTCGTGGCGGCACACCACGAACTCCACCGGCGAGTCGAGCAGCGACATCATCAGGTCGGCGTTCTCCTCGCCGGGCACGCCGAAGATGTAGCGCACCCCCTCGGCCTCCAGACACCGCATGAACAGGTCGCTGGCCTTCATCGTGTCCCCTCCACGTCCGCGTCAGTCCCTCCAGGACGGTCGCTGCGCGACCGCCACACCCAGCACAGCTGAGAATCGTCCTCGCAGGCTCGGCCGATTCACGTCTCAGTACGCGAACTGCTCGTTCAGGATCCGCTCCTCGAGGTTGTGCTCCGGGTCGAACAGCAGCGGGACGGCGTACGCCGGGTCCTCGAAGACCTCGACGCAGGTGACGTCGCGGGTCTCCTCCTGGTCGGCGACGGCGCTCACCGGGCGCCGGTCGGCCTCGAGGATCTCGAAGCGCACCCGGGCCTTGTTGGTCAGCAGGGCCCCGCGCCAGCGCCGGGGGCGGAACGCGCTGATCGGCGTCAGGGCCAGCACCGACGCGCCCATGGGGATGATCGGGCCGTGGGCGGACAGGTTGTAGGCGGTGGAGCCCGCCGCCGTGGCCAGCAGCACACCGTCGCAGACCAGCTCGGGCGTGCGCACCCGGTCGTCGATGCGGATGCGGATCTTGGCCGCCTGGCGGCTCTGGCGCAGCAGCGACACCTCGTTGACGGCCAGCGACTGGGTGACCGCGCCGTCCACGGCGGTGGCGCGCATCCGCAGCGGGCGCAGGTCCACGGGCACGGCGCGCGCCAGCCGCTGGAGCAGCCCGTCCTCGCGGTAGGCGTTCATCAGGAACCCGACCGTGCCCCGGTTCATCCCGTACAGCCGGCAGCCCCGGCCCATGAAGCGGTGCAGGCTCTCCAGCATGAACCCGTCGCCGCCGAGGACCACCAGGATGTCGGCCGCGTCGAGACCCACGTCGCCGTAGCGCCCGCACAGGGCGGTCAGGGCCGCAGCCGCGGCCGGCGCCTCGCTGGCCACGAAGCTGACCTTCGGCAACCCGCTCACCCGCTCCTCGGGTTCCTCGTGACCAGCACCGCCCGTCCGGCACCCGCCGCGCCCGTCCTGCGTCGCCCAGGACCGGGCGTGGCCCGCCCGGTGCCACGGTTGTAGCACTCCCGGCCCACCAGGGAAAGCCTCGTCGGCATCAGCGGAGACCTTTTGCTCACGCGCCGGCTGTGCCATGCTGCACCGTGGGCGGCCGCGCGCAGCGGGCGCCCGGCCATGGCGGTGACGTGGACGCAGGGTGCGGGGCGCGCGGGCGGTCGAGCGGACGACCGCCCGGCGATCCCACCGTGAGCGAGTAGTCGCAGCGAGGTGTCGCATGGATGTGGTCGCACAACCCAACCTGACGTCGCAGCAGGTGGTGGCGTTCGTCTTGTTCAATATCGCCGTGATCCTGATCATGGCGCGCCTGTGCGGCGCGGTGGCCAAGCGCCTCGGCCAGCCGGCCGTGGTCGGCGAGATCATCGCGGGTGTCCTGCTCGGTCCGACGCTGCTCGGGCCGGCCATCTTCTCCTGGGACGTCCCCTGGGCCTTCCTCGACTGTGAGGCGGCACTCGGCGCCGGCGGCGAGCCGAGCCTCACGTCGTGCCTGTTCCCGCCGCAGTCGCGCGCCGTGCTCGGCCTGCTCGGCCAGCTCGCGCTGCTGCTGTTCATGTTCCTGGTGGGCCTCGAGTTCGACTTCGACCTGCTCAAGGGCAAGATGACCTCGATCCTGCTCGTCGGCGTCGGGGTGGTGGCGGTGCCCGTGGCCCTGGGCTTCGCACTGAACCCCGTGCTCTACAACGAGACGTTCGTCGCCAACTTCGGCGGCGCCGACGAACCGTCCCGGCTCGCGTTCGCGTTGCTGGTCGGGGCGATGCTGTCGGTCACGGCGTTCCCCGTCATGGCCCGCATCCTGCAGGAGAAGGGCTTGACGCTGTCGCCCATGGGCGCGGTGGGGGTCGCGGCGGCAGCCGTGGTCACCATCCTGATGTTCGTGCTGGTCTCGGTCGCCGGCGACGTCGCCGCGGGCGTCAGCCTGCCCGACGCCGCGCTGCCGTTGTCCGCGCCGCTGGCGCCAGCGGCGGGGAGATCGGGCTCGGGGTGGGCCTGTCCGCCGCCTACCTGGTGGTCATGGCGGTGGTGGTGCGCCCGCTGCTGGTCCCGCTGGGCAAGCGCTACGAGGCGCGGGTGCGCAAGCTCGGCGGCCCGGTCGACGAGGCCGGCTGGTCCGCCCGCGACGAGTTCGCCCCCGCCGGCGTCGGCTGGGCCCTGACCCACCACATGTTCGCGATCATCATCGTGGTGGTGCTCCTGTCGGGGCTGGCGGCCCACGTGCTCGGCATCAACGTGATCGTCGGCGGGTTCGTCGCCGGCGCGGTCCTACCGGCCCGCAAGGGCCTGGTCCGCGACATGACCAGCGAGCTGTTCGACCTCACCGCCATCGTGCTGCTGCCCATCTTCCTGGCCTTCTCCGGGCTGAACACCGACTTCACGCAGCTGACGGTGGCCTCGCTCGCCGGCATCGGGCTGTTCCTGGTCGCCGGGGTCGCCGGCAAGTGGGCCGGGGGCGCGGTGTTCTCGCGGCTCGGCGGGCTCAGCTGGGCCGAGGGCAACGTGCTCGGGATCCTCATGAACTGCCGTGGCCTGCTGGTACTCGTCGTCGCGCTCATCGGCGTGCAGCAGGGGGTCATCACGCCGGCGATGCAGCTCGGCGGCGTGCTGATGGCCCTGGTCACCACCATCATGACCGGGCCGCTGTTCGACTGGGGGATCGGCAAGGTGCCGGCGTCCGACCCGCCGCCTGCGGCCACGCCCGGCAAGCCGAGGCCCGCGGGCAAGGCGAAGGCCAAGAAAAAGGCCAACGCCAAGCGCGTCACGTAGGCGACTGCCGTGGAGGTCGTCCACACGCCCCCGCCCCGACGGGTCACGCCCCTGCGGGTGCTCGCCGTCGTGGTCGTGCTCCTGGCGGTGGGCGGCGCAGCCACGTGGCTGTGGCCGCGCGGCGACGAACCGGCGGGTGACGCCACCGCCGCCGCGCACCCATCGCCAGCGCCGGCCGAGGACCCCGACGATCCCGACGACGGGGACGTCGACCATGACGCGGGCCAGACCGAGATCGACCGCATCGCCGCGCAGATCGCCGAGGTGCGCCGCCTCGACCTCCAGCGCCCCGTCGAGGCCCGCTTCGAGCCCCTCGCCGAGCTGGTCACCCGCATCGAGGCCCTCACCGGCGGCGAGGGCGGCGCGACCGGGTCCCAGGACAGCCGCACGCGCATGCTGGAGACCCTCGGGCTCCTGCCCCCCGGGACCGACATCGCCGCGGCGCTGCGCACGATCTACGACGAGACGCTGATCGGCTTCTACGTGCCCGCGGAGGAGCGCCTCTACGTCAACCAGTCGGCCGAGGTGATGACCCCGGGCAACCGTTGGGCGAGCGCGCACGAGGTGTCCCACGCCCTGCAGGACCAGCACTTCGACCTCGGCGGCCTGCTCGACGTCGAGGTCGGGGCGCTCGACCAGGAGCTCGCCCGCACCTCGCTGGTGGAAGGCGACGCGGTCATCACCCAGGTGACGTGGGCGCAGCGCTTCCTCACCAGCGACGAGCAGGCCCAGCTGGGCGACGACACCGGCCCGATCGGCGTCTCCCCCGAGGGTCGCCTGTTCCCCTACGTCGTGGCGCGGTTCGTCTTCCCCTACGAGGCCGGCCCGGAGTTCGTGGCGGCGCTGCTGGCCGCGGGCCACCTGGAGGCGGTCGACGAGGCGCTGCGCCACCCGCCCACCACCAGCGCGCAGATCCTGCATCCCCAGCGCTACCTGGACGGGATCGAGGCGGTCGACGTGCCCATGGCGGCCGACCCGGGCGACGGCTGGGACCCCGGGCGCCGCGACGAGTTCGGCGAGTTCGACCTGCGCCAGCTGCTCGACCCGGTGGGCGTCGAGCGCGCCGCCGACCTGGCCACCGGCTGGGCGGGCGGGCAGGCGCGGTCCTTCACACGGGGGGCCGATACGGCGGTCGGCGTGGGTCTGGTCTTCGACACCGCCGAGCAGGCCGGCGCCCTCTGCGCGGCGCTGCCCGTATGGTGGGCCGCGTCGGCGGACGGGACCATCCGCGGGGACGGGGTGGGCGACTCGCCCGACGGCTGGCTGGCCTACCGCTGCACGGGCACGCGCGTGGACCTGGCCCGCGCGCCCGGCGAGGCGGCGGTCCGGGCGCTGACCGAGCGGGACTGACCGGCGGTCGCGCAGCGACCGCCCTGACGATGCTGAACCAACGCACCGCCCGAGCCTGCGAGGGCGATGCACTGCTGTGCCGGGTGTGGGGGGG
>JBBDQS010000160.1:10091-14511 GCA_040905805.1 Egibacteraceae bacterium
CCGCCCTGACGATGCAGAACCGCGCCGCGGCGTGCCATCCGTACACTGGTCGCGGGCCGATGTCACAGCGTCGGGCCGATGTCACAGCGTTAGGAGCACACCGATGCCGGAGGGTGCAGCTCCAGGCGGAGCCGACGAGCCGGGCCCACCCCCGGGCGAGTTCCGCCTGCCCGACCTCGAGATCGTGCGCGAGGTCGCTCGCGGAGGGTTCGGGGTCGTCTACGAGGCGCACCAGTCCGCGCTCAACCGCACGGTCGCCGTCAAGATCCTGAGCGCGCAGGTCCGTGACGACCGGGTCCGCCTGCGGTTCGAGCGCGAGTGCGTCGCCATGGGCCGGTTGTCGGACCATCCCCACATCGTCACGGTGTTCGACGCGGGCTTCGGGCCGGGCGGCCAGCCCTACATCCTGATGGACTTCATGCCGGGCGGGAACCTGGGCGACCGGGTCGAGCACGGTCCGGTGAGCTGGCAGGAGGCCGTGGCCACCGGCGTGAAGCTGAGCGCGGCGCTGGAGATGGCGCACCGGGCCGGGGTCCTGCACCGCGACATCAAGCCCGAGAACGTGCTGCTGTCGGCCTACGGGGAGCCCGAGCTCGGCGACTTCGGGATCGCCCGGCTCCAGGGCGGCCCGGAGACGCGCACCGGCTCGCTGACCGCGAGCATCGCCCACGCCGCCCCCGAGCTGCTCGCCGGTGACCCGGCGTCGGTGCAGACCGACCTGTACGCGCTGGGCTCGACGTTGTTCGTGCTGCTGTCGGGCCGGCCCGCGTTCGTCAAGAAGACCGACGAGTCGGTCCTGCCGGCCATCGCGCGCATCACCTCCGAGCCGGTGCCCGACCTGCGCGGGTTCGGGGTGCCCGACGCCGTCGCGGCGGTCGTCGAGCGGCTGATGGCCAAGGACCCCGCCGAGCGCTTCGCCACCGCGCTGGATCTCGCCACGCATCTGCAGGGGCTGCAGCGTCGGCTCGGGCTGCCCGCCACCCCCATCCACGTGGCCGACGGCCCCGGCGACGGCGCCGACCTCACCGGCCGCGTGACCGACACCGGACCCATCATCGACGCGACCGGGACGGGCGCGAGCCCGCCCGCCGAGCCGCTCGACGAGACCGGGGCGATCGGGCCCCCGCCGATCCCACCGGCCGCCCCCCCGCCGGGGCTGGTCACGGGCCGGGGCCTACCCCCCAGCCCGAGCCCCGGGGCGGACCCCGACGCCCCCCCCGGGGGCGGCACCGCCGGCGTGACCCGACGCATCGACCCGGCCGCCATCGGGCAGGCCGCCGCGGACCACCCGGGCGCCGGCGACGACCCGGGCGCCGCGGACCACCCGGGTGCCGGCGACCCCGGCGCCGACGGGCCGGGCACCGGCACGCCGGCCCACGACCCGATGGATCCCGCCACCATCCAGGCCCCGCCGGGGACGATGCCGCCGGGCCCCGACCCCGACCCCGCGCCCACGCGCCGCCGGCGCCTGCCGCTGGCCCTGGCCGGGATCGCGGCGCTGGTCCTGGTGGTGGTCGCGGTGGTGGTGCTCGGCGATCTCGGCGACGACCCCCAGGCCCAGCCCGACCCGACGCCGACGCCGACGCCGACGCCCTCGCCGACCGACACCGGGCCCGCCGAACCCGACCCGGCGGAGGGCGAGGGGGAGGTGCTCGACATGTCGCGGATCATCGGCCAGGTCGCCGACGTGCGCGGGCTCGAGGTCGAGGGCGAGCTCGACGTGCGCCGCTACACCACCGCCGCCTACGCGCCCCTGATCCGCGAGTTCGCCGGCGGCCTGCACCAGGGGCCGCTCGAGGACCAGTCGGCCGAGCACCGGGTGCTGGCCGCGATGCACCAGCTCCCCGCCGACGGCGACTACCCGGAGCTGGTGCGGGGCGTGTGGGAGGAGCGCTTCCCGGCGTTCTACGACCCGGCCAGCGGCCGCGTCCATGTGCGCTCGGACCGCCCGCAGCTGTCCCCCTTCACCGAGGCGGCGCTGGTCGACGAGATCACCCTCGCGCTGCTCGACCAGACCTACGACCTGGAGGCGCACCTCGACGCCGCCGCGGACCTCGACGCCGCCCGGGCCGTGGCGGCGGTGTTCATCGGGGACGCGCAGGTCACCAGCGCCGCCTGGCGCTTCCGCTTCCTCGAGGAGTCCAGGCGCGAGGAGATCACCGTCGAGTCGCGGGTACAGCCCCGACGGCGCCTGGAGACGGCACCGCCGGTGGCGATCGCCGATATCACCTTCCCGCTGCTGCAGGGTCCGCCGTTCGTGCAGGCCATCATCGCCGCAGCCGTCCCCGAGGCCCCCGCCGCGCCCGACGCCGCCGCCGAGCCCGAGGATCCCGTCGCAGCCGACATCGACGAGGGCGAAGCCCTCGAAGCGTTCGAGGCCCCCGGCACCACCGATGCCCTCGACGCCGTCTACGCCGACCCACCCACCTCGACCACCCAGGTCATCCACCCGGAGCGCTACATGCAGCGCCAAGCGCCCGTGGACGTGGCGGTGGCGACCGACCCCGGCGAGGGATGGGAGCCCCTGCTGACCCGCACATTCGGCGAGCAGGACCTGCTGCTGATGTTCGTCGACTTCCCCCCGGAGGCCGCCCGCGACGCCGCCGCCGGCTGGCACGGCGGCCAGCTGCGCGCCTGGAGCAGGGGGGAGGAGACGATCGTGGCGGTGTGGCTCGAGTCGGCCACCCGCGAGGACGCCGACGCGGTCTGCGGCCTGGTGGTGGCCTGGTACCTGGCCGATCCCGAGCTGGGCGGGGCCGGTGGCGCGCAGTCCGCCCCGAACCGCTTCACCAATGACGAGGGCGGCCTGGCGGTCGGGTGCCTCGACGCCTCCCCGCGCTTCGCGTTCGCCCCGCAGGCCGACCAGGCCTACGCGCTGTTGCAACCCTAGTCGGTGTCCGGAGGCTCGGTTACACTGCACGTCCCGGGCTGCGGCAACGCGGGGGCCAACAGGTTCCGGCGGCGGAGCGTCGCCGGCTCAGCGCGACGTCCGTGCACTGAGCAGTCGCAAGCAGTGACGGGAAGCGGGGCACGCAGGTGGAGGATGCACTGACCACCATAGATCTCGGGATCCACGGTCTGGACGACGCCGTGGAGATCGGTCGTGGCGGTTTCGGCAGCGTCTACCGGGCGCGCCAAGCGGCGTTGCAGCGCACCGTGGCCATCAAGGTGCTGCGCAACGCCGTGGAGGACCAGCGGGTGCGGTCGCGCTTCGAGCGCGAGTGCTGGGCCATGGGGACCCTGGCCGGCCACCCCAACATCATCACCGTGCACGGGTCGGGCTTCACCGACACGGGTCAGCCCTACATCGTCATGGACTTCATGCCCGGCGGCACCCTGGCCGACCGGCTGGAGACCGTCGGCCCGGTGCCGTGGCAGGAGGTGCTCGCCCTCGGCGTGAAGCTCGCCGGGGCGTTGGAGACCGCCCACCGCAGCGGTGTGCTCCACCGCGACATCAAGCCCGAGAACGTGTTGATGTCGAAGTACCACGAGCCGCAGCTGGCCGACTTCGGGATCGCCCGGCTGCAGGGCCGGGAGGAGACCAAGACCGACACCCTGACGGCCAGCATCGCCCACGTGTCCCCCGAGCTGCTGGCCGGCAAGGACCCGTCGGTGGCCTCGGACGTGTACGCGCTCGGCTCGACCCTGTTCATGCTCCTGAAGGGCCGCCCGGCGTTCATCCATGACACCGACCAGTCGATCGTGCCGGCCCTGGCCCGCATCACCGGCGAGCTGATCCCCGACTTGCGGGGCGAGGGGGTCCCCGACGAGGTGTGCGACGCCATCGAGCGCCTCATGGCCAAGGATCCCGAGGATCGCGACCGCACCGCGGAGGAAGCGGGCCGGCTGCTGCAGATGTGCCAGGAGGCCCTCGGCGAGCCGGTGGCGCCCCTGACCGTGATCGGCGAGCCCCGGCGCGCGCCCGCCGCCGACGACGGCGCGACCAACGCCATCGCCCCCGAGGTCCTGGCCGAGGCCACGGCCCTCAGCCGCAGGGCACCCGATGCCGACGACGCCGACGCGGCCGAGCCGGGCGACGCCGACGTGGCCGGCGCGGTCGAGCGGGGCGACGCCGACGTGGCCGAGCGGGGCGACGCCGACGTGGCCGACGCGGTCGAGCGGGGCGACGCCGACGTGGCCGACGCGGTCGAGCCGGGCGACGCCGACGTGGCCGGCGCCCCGGCCCCCACGGCCCCAGCGCCCGCGGCCCCCGGCGCCGGCGCCGGGCAGCGTCGCCGGTCCGCCAAACCGGTCCTGCTGGCGCTCGGCGGGCTGGCCGTGGTCGCTGCAGTGGTGCTCGGCGGACTGGTGGTGCTCGACGGTGGCCGCACCGACGTCGGCCCGCCCGACGCCCAGGCGACCGACACCGACACCGACACCGACACCGACACCGACACCGACACCGACACCGACACCGATG
>JBBDQS010000161.1 GCA_040905805.1 Egibacteraceae bacterium
CGAGCGTACCCGCCCCACCAGCAAAAGACTGAGTTATTTTGCGGAGGGCCCTAACGCGCCACGGTGTCCATCGCCCACTGCACCAGCCCGACCCTCGCTCACGACACACCACCCGCCACCCGTGAGGCGTCCAGCGTTGCGGGGCGACCGAAGAGGAAACCCTGGCCGAGCGGCACGCCGAGTTCGGCCAGGACGTCCCGCTCCTCGACGCGTTCGATGCCCTCGCCGACCAGGCTCGCCCCGGTGGCCGTCGTGAACGCGAGCAGACCGCCGACCAGCGCCTGCCGGACGGGGTCACGGTCGATGTCGGTCACCCATGCCCGGTCGAGCTTGACCATCGAGGGGCGTAGCTCGTAGACGTGGCGCAGGCTCGCATACCCCGAGCCCGCGTCATCGACGCTGAGTCCGACATCACCGAGCCGGTCGACCGCACTGATGACCCCCGCGTAGTCGGTGACCGACTCGTGCTCGGTGATCTCCAGGACCAAGCGGCGGGAGCTCTCGGACACGACCGGACCCAGGTCGACGCTCAACAACGTGGCCGCCGAGACGTTGAGCGAGACCCACGCGTCCAAAGGCAGCTCCTCGGCCGCTGCCAGGATCCGCTTCGCGGCTTCGATCTCGAAGGTCGCACCCAACCCCAGGCGCGCCGCCAACGCGAACCCGAGATCGGGTCGCATGCCATCGACGAACCGGGTCAACCCCTCGAAACCGACGACCTCGCCATCGGTCAGCGAGACGATCGGCTGGAACACCGGCCACATCCCACCCGGTTCGAGCAGCCGGTCCGCCCACTGCCGGTCGCTGGCCGTCATCACCGCGGCATCGACGACCGGCCGCAAAGTCACCGACAGCTGCGCGGCGAGGTCCACGAGCGCGGCCAGCACCGGCTCCGGCTCGCCACGCGGCACAACGCTCAACACCGCAAGGGTCGTCGACGCCGTCTGCAGCGGCAGATGCACCACCGATCGGCCAGGGGCACGCTCGAGCCAGGGGGCCTCCAGCGCCCCAGCGGCCGGGCTCGCGATCACGCTCGCCCCCTCCCGGCCACGGCTGTCGATCGCCGGCGCCAAGCCGTGTCGGCCAAACGGGCGCAACGCGAGCTCTCGGATACCCAACTCCGCGTCGAGCACGCGGTCGAGATCGGCGAGGACCCCAGCCAGCGGTTGCGTCGCATCCACTCCGACCAGCGCCCGTGCCAACCGAAGCCGCCCCGACATCGCCTCGTTGAGCCGGACAAGCCACCGGTCACGCGCGGTCAGTTGCCCCTGGATGCGTGCCACGAGCTCCCGCAGATCCACCGGCTTGCCGAGGTAGTCGTTCGCGCCGCCACCCAGCCCCTGGAGCTTGCGCTCCAACCGGGCGTCACCAGAGACGATCAGGATCACCGCCCCGTCAGTCCGTGGGTCCGAGCGCAACCGGGCAAGCACCTCCTGGCCACTGACGTCCGGCAGGGAATGATCCAACAGCACCACCGCAGGACGCTCACGGGTGGCGATGTCGATCGCCTCCTGGCCCGTCGAGGCCGTCAGCACCTCGTAACCGGCCTGTTCCAGGGCTGCCACGAACGCACGTTGCATCAGCTTCTCGTCTTCGACGACGAGCACCCGGACACGGTCCGTCATCGACGCCAGCTGCTCCCCGATCACGCCCGAGTCCCGCCAGGGCCCACGCTGCGCGACGCGAGCGTTCGCAGGCTGAACCACACCACCTTCCCGCCGGGTAGCACGCTGGCTCCCCAGGTGTCAGCGAGCCCTTCGACCAGGAGCAGGCCGCGGCCGCTCCCTCTCTCGGCATCGAGATCCTGCCCCGCGACGGAGGGCATGTCCGCGCAGGCGTCAGCGAGCTCGACGCAGAGCAGCCCGGTGTCATCGAGGCACACCCGCAGCTCACAGGGGGAGTCTGCACACGACGAGGCGTTGGCGACCAGCTCGGTGACGAGCACCAAGACGGTGTCCCGATCGTCCTCATCAAGATCCGCGGGCAGGGCATCGCGCACAACCCGCCGGGCATGCGAGGCGCAGGCCGCCGTGGGCGGCAGCATCACCTCGACGAGCACGCCCCCGATGCCTCGTCGGGGGGCGAGCAACGCGGGCAGACCGAAGTCGGAGATCTCCCCCGATGCTGCGCGACCCGTCGGGTTGTCGACGACGAGGTCGCAACCCCCTGCACTGTCTCGCATGATCACGCCGCCCACTCACTGTGGCCGTCGTCACCAGGGACTGGGATGACCGACTGCTCACGCCGGGGACTGGAGCGCACTTCCATATCATTCTAACGTCCGCACAGGCTGTCGCAAAATCCCGGATCTGGGGGTTGGGCGGCTGGTATTGCGCCGGTG